>NZ_JBNUPG010000014.1:0-37904 GCF_050409545.1 Facklamia sp. P12932
TGTCTTTGTTCAGTTTTCAATGAGCTTCGCTGCCATAAGTGACAACTTCTATATAATAGCATGGGTTAGACTTTTTGTCAAACCTTTTTAAAAAGTTTTTTTAAACTTTTTTTCTTTCGTTTCGGTCGTTTGTGACGACAAGAAATAATATAACATGAGTTGTTTGTTAATGTCAAATACTTTTCAAAGTTTTTTATTTTTAGCAACTCAAGATGCATTGCTCTTCGTTCGTGACGACAAGAATTAATATAGCATGGGTTGTTAGCTTAAGTCAATAGCTTTTTTAACTTTTTCTAAATTTTTTGTGAATTCTTTTTTGTTCTTCAATTTTATCAATAACCTCTGATGAATAAAAATCATTTGAGACGATCTATAGTCCGACCATCTCAAATGTTTTAACTTTTATTATCGATTGATAATTCTATATTCTTTGACTAAGTTCCTTTGTTAATTCTTCATAACCATCTTTACCAAGTAAGGCAAACATATTACGTTTATAGGCTTCGACTCCCGGCTGATCAAATGGGTTGACACCATTAAGGTATCCAGAAATAGCGACTGCCATTTCAAAGAAATAAATCATTTGACCGAGGCTTTCTTCATTCATTGCTGGAATGTTAATAATAAGATTAGGTACCTCTCCGTCCGTATGGGCAATCATAGTTCCTTGATAAGCCATTTGGTTAACGGTTGACATTTTTTCTCCCTCTAAATATGAAAGACCGTCAACGTCTTCTTCTAATTGAGGGATTGTTAAATCTTTCCTAACTTTTTGGAAGTTTAATACCGTCTCAAATATATTTCGTTGGCCATCTTGAATAATTTGACCAATTGAATGTAGGTCTGTTGAAAAGTTAGCTGAACATGGGAAAATTCCTTTATGATCTTTTCCTTCAGACTCGCCAAATAACTGTTTCCACCATTCACCGAAAGCTTGTAAAGCTGGTTCATAGTTGATTAACAATTCATTGACCTTTCCTTTGCGATAGAAAATATTTCTTATAACAGCATACTGCATGGCTTGATTTTTTGCTAAATCCTCATTTAGATAAAGCTCTCTAGCAATTTTTGCCCCTTCAATCAGCCTTTCTATGCTTGCACCACTTACAGCAATCGGAAGCAAGCCCACTGGTGTTAAAACCGAGAAGCGCCCACCGATACCATCTGGGATTACAAAAGACTCATAATTATTTTGTTGGGCTTCTTTTTTTAATGCTCCTTTAGCTTGATCGGTTGTCGCATAAATTCTTTGATAAGCTTCTTTTTTTCCATATTTTTTGATTAGTTTTTCTTTTAAAACCCGAAAAGCAATTGCTGGTTCCGTAGTTGTTCCTGATTTAGAGATGATATTAATAGAGAAATCACGCTCTCCAATTACTTCTATTAAATCATTCAAGTAAGTGGATGATATGTTGTTACCAGCAAAAAGTATTTGAGGCAAACTTTTGCTTGGAGCCATCATATTATAAAAAGTATGGTTTAAAAAATCTATGGCTGCTTTAGCTCCTAAATAGGATCCGCCTATGCCGATTACTACTAATACTTCCGAGTTCTTTTGAATTTTTTGAGCTACTCCTTTAATTCGCTCTATTTCGGATTGGGGGAAATCAAGTGGCCAATCAATCCAATCCGTAAATTCAGAACCTGCCCCTGTTTTTTCTTTAAGTTCACGTAAAGAGGATTCTGCGAACCCACTTAAGTGCTCCATTTCTTTTTCTTGAAAAAAGTTCAAAGCCTTCGAATAATCAAAGCTAATTGTTTCCATTTATAAACCTCCTAAACTTCTATCTTGGTATTAAACTCATTTTCTTCAATAGAATGCATTGCCTGATCAATCCATTGTGGCATCTTATCTGCTATGGTCTTAAATCCTATGTCTGGTAAATTCCGTCTTTTTTTTCTTCGATTTCTAACAGGAAACAATGGGGTGTTAATTTTATCTAGTGCTCGCATGGATAAAGAAATTTTCTTACTGTATTCATCAATATCAATTACAACTACTTTAACTTTTTCTCCAATATTAATGAATTCATCTAAAGCCCCTACATATCCATGTTTACATTCGGAAATATGCACTAGACCCTGTTCTTCATCAGAAAGCTTTATAAAAATACCATAGTTCTGGATACCGGTTACTTCTCCTTCAATAATATCTCCTATTTTAAACTTCATATCGATTACCGTACTTTCTCACTTATTTAGAAACGGTAACGGATTCAATCATCACATCTTCAACCGGTTTGTCTTGAGGCCCTGTTGTAACATTTTGGATAGCTAAAACATTCTCCATACCTCCAACGACTTGACCAAAGACAGTATGGCGTTGATCCAACCAAGGGGTTCCTCCTTTTTCTTCATAAGCCTTCACAACTTCATCAGGGAACCCTAAGTCTTTTAACTGTTGGAGCATATCAGCCGGTACATTTGGTGCAGTTACAATAAAAAATTGACTGCCATTTGTATTTGGTCCTGCATTAGCCATTGAAAGAGCTCCATAAAAGTTAAAAAGATGCATTGAAAATTCATCTTCAAAACTTTCTCCCCATTTGCTTTCACCACCCATGCCTGTTCCTGTTGGGTCTCCTCCTTGGATCATAAAATCTTTAATAACTCTATGAAAAATCACGCCATCATAGTAGCCTTCTTCAGCTAAAGTAATGAAGTTTTCGACTGTCCTGGGTGCTTGTTCTTTAAATAATGCTAATTCAATGTCACCCTTATTAGTATGTAAAACAACTTGACTTTGTATTTCCTCTGTCTTTAATTGTGGAAAATTATTCATTTTATCGCTCCTTATATCTATTTTCTCTATTATTTTACTCGAAAAAAAACTAAATTTATAGTTAAAGGGTCTTATTTTTGTTAAGATAGTTAGTGTTAAAAATAAAAAGAAGGATAAGGATGCTATGAATTACCCATTAATTGCTGCTTTTACCGCCATTTTTTTCGCGCAAATGATTAAATATCCAATTGCCTATTATTCAAAGCGAAGTCCTAAATTAGATATAATCACTTCTACTGGTGGCATGCCCTCATCGCATTCGGCTGCCGTCGCAAGTTTAATTGCCAGTCTTATATTTGAATACGGTTTTGCTTCAGCACACGTAGCCATAGCAACTGTATTCGGTGTTATTATCATGTTCGATTCTATGGGGGTCAGACGTCAAAGTGGTGAACAAGGCCTTGTAATTGATGCTATCGTTAAACGTCTCTCTCAATCAAATTATGAGGATATAAATGTTCAATCAATTAAAGAAAAACTAGAAGACTCTGAATTTGAAACTGAAATTATTGATAATTATCAAGACCTTATAGTTACTAAATACCTTGGACATAAACCAACAGAAGTATTTGCAGGTATTATTACAGGCGGATTTGTGGCAGTAGTCATGCGCTTAGTATTCCTTGCGTTTTTTTATTAGAAAGGCAGAAATTATGGAAAATATTTATGATATAACAATTATCGGTGCAGGCCCTGTAGGCCTTTATACCGCTTTCTTCGCTCATATGCGAAACGCAAAAGTAAAAATTATTGAGTCACTTGAGGAGGTGGGGGGGCAACCAAATCATCTTTATGGTGAAAAGTTGATTTTCGATATTCCTGCCTATCCTTCGATTAAGGGGAATATTTTGAGTCAAAAACTATTTGAACAGGTCAATCATTTTAAACCAGATATTTCTTTGGGAGAAGAAGTCTTAAATCTCTCTCCCAGAGAAGATGGCATCTATACAATTCAAACTAGTAAAGAAATTTATTACTCAAAGACCGTTATCATTGCAGCAGGTAATGGAGCTTTTCAACCCCGAAAGCTTGGAATGGATAATGCGAATCATTTCGAAAATCATTCCTTACATTATATTGTTAAAAAACCTGAACATTTTAAGCATCAGAGGATAGCAGTATGTGGAGGAGGAGACTCTGCAGTTGATTGGGCACTCACCCTAGAACCAATTGCTAAAGAAGTCTATTTAATACACCGACGTGAAAACTTTCGAGCTTTAGAAAGCTCAGTATCCAAATTACATGCCTCGTCTGTTAAAATTCTAACCCCCTATAAAATTTTAACCTTAGAGGGTAAAAATCACCAGCTCGAATCACTCAAGCTTCAGCAGGTGAAATCAAAAAAAATAGTAGCACTTTGCCTCGATCAATTAATTGTCAATTATGGCTTTTCTAATTCTTTAGGCCATATAAAAGATTGGGGACTCAAGCTTTCTCGCAACCAAATCAAAGTTTCATCATTAATGGAAACTAATTTGCCTGGTGTTTTCGCTGTTGGGGATATTGCTGACTATCCTGGTAAGGTAAAGATCATTGCAGCTGGATTTGGGGAAGCCTTATTAGCTGTTAATCAAGCCTTACACTTCATCGATCCTAATTATCGACCGTCGCCCTTACATTCATCAACTATTTTTGAAGGAGAATTCAATGACTAAAGATTATATTCACTTAAAACACCTAGAATCCAGATCCTATGAATTGCTAGCTGAAAGAGGTGTTAGCATCGAAGAAATCGCTAAAATCGTCTACGATTTACAAAATACTTATGTTGAGACTTTAACTTTGCAAGACTGCATTGATAATTTACATGCTGTGATGCAAAAACGAGAAGTTCAAAATGCTATTATAACTGGAATTGAATTAGATATTGCTGCTGAAAAAGGACTTTTGTCTCCACTTCTATGTGACTTATTAATGCGTGATGAGAGCCTCTATGGAATAGATGAAATTCTGACTCTATCAATCGTCAATGTTTATGGATCAATCGGTCTTACTAATTTCGGTTATTTAGATAAGCTTAAACCGGGCATTATTGGTAAACTAAATGATGAAAAAGATCAGCGGTGCAATACATTTATTGATGACATCGTGGGTGCCTTAGCCGCTGCCGCTGCAAGTCGAATTGCGCACGCACAACCACAAACTGATGAAATTTCCGTTCCTCCAAAAAAACCAAGTCATTTATAAGCTAAAAAAAGATAAGCTCAGCAGCTGAGCTTATCTTTTTTATATTTTCTTTTTAATAAACAAATAAATAATTCCTAACAATAATTCATATAGCATAACGACAACAATTAGTAATAGAAAGAAGTAACTATCTGGAAGCACATTAATGACAGGATCTGTTAAAGGATCAAACAGCCATAAATCATTTTTAAAGAAAATTTGGTGAAAAAGAATAAAGATTTTATCAAAAGCGATAACTGCTAGAAATAATAAACCAATTGGCAACATGTAACTTAGCATCATATATATCTTAAGATAGGGATTACGTCTCCTCTGCTTGCGAATATTTATCAAAACAATCGCTAAAACAAAAATTAAAAACAAAGCTGCCATCATGGTTAGCTGGATTAAAACTTTAACTTCAGCAAAATGCTGAATCCCTCCGTCAGAAGAGGCAAAATCAGGCAATAGCATTTGACTTTCCATCGGATGGGTTAAGAAATCAACAATTGTTTGATAATTTTGATTTAATTGCTCACTCGTTAATCCAACTGTTTCATGCAATTTAAAATATTGATTAAAGATTCTATAAATAACTGGCGATAGAAAAACGGTCAATGAGATTGCCCCAGTTAAGGATGCTAGGCAAAATAAGCAAACTCTGGCAAAATTTTTAATGTGGTCAGTCAAACTATGGATCCTCGCTTTCTAATAAAGGCTAGTTGGGGCGTTTTTTTATAACGAAATCCTTCTTATGATTGATTCTGTTTGTCGGCTTATTCATCTTATTAGACCCGACAGTCAAATTGTTTTTACTTTCAGATTTACTTAGTGAGTGGCTTTTTTCATTTCTTCTCTTAATTTTAGGGGTAACAGTCTTAGAACGATGGCCGAGATTTTGAATTTTTCGATTCGTTCTTTTTTGATAGCTACGTCCCCGTGTGTTTTTATTTGAAGTTCTTGGATAAAGTGTCTTACTTTGAATGTTATTTATCTTGCCCGCCCTCAATCGATCTAATAAATGAGGATATTCAGCGATAGAGCTTTTTTTCCCAATAACAAAATACTTGGCGCCAAAATTACAATATTCATTGATATAATCCTCTAACGTTTCAATACGTTGATCGAAAGCCACTTTGGGTGTTCCGATTTGATAAAACCCTCTTAAGCGAAGCTGATTAAAAGCCCAATCACCAACAATATAATCATACTTAGCGAAGAGGTCTTGATAGCGATTATAGAAGGCTTCAAAGTCAAAAGCTTCTTGATGATTAATAATCAAATCGTATTCTTCGTCTTCAATCATTAAGGAACTGTCATTTAAAAATTTAATGTTTTTAATAACATCTTCATTTAATTCATCGCCCGTTAGGTCATCCAATAGTCGATCTATTTGTTTGTTAATTTTTAACTCTTTTGTTGAATCTGTCATAATTTACTCCTGTTCTAAAGGGAATTCTCCCTGAAAATAATCACTGATAATATGTCTTAAAATTAAGAAAGATAATCGTTAGTTTATCGTATTTCATTATAAACGGTAAAAAGGAAGATAGACACAGTCATCTAGACTGGCTAGACAATACATTTGTTCATTGTCTAGCATTTCATAATCTATTAGCCATCGATTAATCCATCGTTCATAGAAACACCTTTAAAGAACATTGTAGCAAAAAATATACTTCCAAATCCATTGCCAAAGAGTCCCCTACTTGCTAATGTAAACTTTTGATGATTTATTTATTTGGAAAGAAATCTTAATAGCTACCGCTTTGCTCAATACGCTTTCTTTGGTATTGATATAAACTACTCTGATATATCGCTTTTTCAGCTATCAATGCTATTTTATTAATAGATAAAACATGCAATTTAATTAACTATCCTTCTGCAGTTACATTTTTAACTCGTTATAAAAAGACCTCCTCTTAATAACAAAAGGAGGTTTTAAATGGACTATTTAAAAATACCTAAAAGTATATAAGCGACAATTAAGAATATTACACCAAATATAAGGTAAGTCATCCATTCTTTTTTTAGACGCGGAATTGGTTTTGCAATCACATAACCGGCAGCTAAGACTATCATAACAACCATGATAAGCACTGAAAAGACAGTTGCTGGTATAAGATAACTAAGTAAATAAAGTATCGGTAAGACAATAGCTACTGAAATTAAGGGAAGACCCAAATAGAAATTCTCTTCATCTATTTGATAAGCTTGAAATTCCAAGGGACGGTTAAAATGTGCTAAACGAATGGCTACAGCAGTTAAGTAGGCTGCAATAGTAATCATACCTAATATTCCACCTTGAGTAGCTGTTAATAATAATCCAATTGGAATCAAACCAAAGGATAGAAAATCAGCTATAACCTCTAACTCTGTGGAAAAAGCTAGTTGTGCATCTGTTTGGTCAAATTGCTCAGAAATATCAATTGAATACTCATTAAGAATGGCTCCTATCATCATAGATATTAAACCATACTCAATTGCCCCTATATAGGCAAAGCCTAATCCTACAATCGAAAAAACTATTTGAACTAAGACGATTAAATTGGACCGATGTAGATCTCCTAACATAATCTTTCCTCCTCACATGAAATGTATGTCAACTCCTATTTTACCGATAATATGCTGTTTTTAGCAAGTGTTAAAATTAAACTTTCAATAAATTGAAACTGATTCTGAAATTAGTTATACTACTGATAATTAATTGACCATAATTGGGGGAAATATTATGCAGTGGAAAATAGTAACTGACTCTGGCGCGAGTATTCGTTCTGTCAAAGATATCAACGAGGAAATAGAGTTTGAAGTTGTTTCTTTAATACTGAATATCGATGAGCATACATATAAAGATAACAATCAAATGGATACCCAAACTCTAGTTAATAAAATGGAAAGTGGCCAACAGACTGGAACTGCTTGTCCAAGCCCTGAAAGTTATGCACAAACATTTGAGTCCAATCAAAATGTTTTATGTTTCACTTTATCTTCAGGTGTTTCAGGCTCTTACAATGCTGCTTGTTTAGGAAGAGAGTTAGCCTTAGAGAAAAGTCCTGATGCTAATATTAAAATCATCGACAGTCGATCGGCTGGAGCTGAAATCGACCTACTTATTACTCTTGCTGCAAGTATCATTAAAGAAGAGACTGATTTTGATTCGGTAGTGGCAAGAATTGAAAAAGAACATTTAAATACAAATGTCAATTTTTTGTTAGAATCTGTTGATAATCTAGTAAAAAATGGCCGAATATCTAAAATTGTTGGAAACATGATTGGATTACTAAATATACGTTTAATCGGAAAAAGAAGTTCTGAGGGTACGATTGAACTTGCTCAAAAAGCTAGAGGCCATCAAAAAGCAATGAAAAAACTTTGGGCAGAAATAAAAAGCAAGGGATTTAATGGAGGGAAAATATTTATTAACCATGTCCTAAACCCGGAAGCGAGCCAAGAACTTCAGTCAATGATTCTTGCAGAATTTCCACATGCAGAAATTAATATTTTACCTTCTTCTGGCTTATGCACTTTCTATGCTCAAAGAAATGGTCTAATTGTTGGCTACCAAACCAAATAATTCAAACAAAGAAGGCTGCCTTAAGGGATGTTTAAGGCAGCCTTCTTTGTTTACTATATATTTTTATTAATAAAGTGAAGGATTTGACTCACTATCTTTCTCACTTGATCATCATGTCCTAAAAGAATCTCGTGCTCACTTGAAGGTACAAGGAAGTTTAATGAATTTGGAAGACAATTATAAAAATGGAAGATACCCTCTTTTTTTACAATCTTATCACTAGCTGCTCGGAAGATGAGACTTGGAAAAGTCATTTTCTTGATTTCTTTTTCTTGATGGATAGTTTGCAAAGCATCTAAAGATGCCTTCAACCAGTTAATAGAGCCTGACTTGGTAGGATAAAGATGAAGTTTTTTATTGAGTTCAAAAAAGAAGCGCCCTCTTACTTCAGAATTGGACAGCTGATTGGGTGTTCTGAAAACTAAATGGTCATCTATTCCTCCATTTGAATCTTCAGGTAAATAATTCTTACCCCGGCCGATTTTTTGCATCAAGCTAGCGCTCATATGCGCCAATTCCATTGGCATTCCCTTAGTATCAATCGCAAGCATTGGGGAGGATAAAATAAGACCATCTACTAAATCTGGCCATAATTGAGCAAAGCGAGAACTGACAGCCCCACCCATTGAGTGTCCAAATATAAAGAGAGGCTGTTCTTCTCCACCCAGTTCTTTAACCCTTTTTACTAGGCATTTTAAATCATTGATATAAACGTTAAAATCTATAATATCAATTTGGGTTTGGTTAGGTGATAATTTAGATTCCCCATGTCCTCGTGCATCATAAGTCAGTACTTGAATTCCTGATTGTAATAAATAATATACTAATTCTCGATATTTTTCTTTAAATTCATTAAAACCATGGACAATAAGGCAAGTTGCTTTGGCTGTTTCTAAAGCATAGAAGTCATAAGCTAAGTGATAAGCCCCTTGGTTAATTGATCCCTCTTGTCTTAAATTATCGATAAATGGGCTGAGTTTTTCATCCCAATTCTTCTCATATTCTTCTTCTTGCAACCAATCCATGGAATTTTCAATTTCAGCTAATTCAAGCAATCTTTCAGCATGACTAATCTTAGGAAGTGGATGCTTAAAATTTTGATGTAATTGAGAAGCTAGAGAAATACTTGCTAATGCAAGAGACCATCTAAGGTAATTGTTACTTTTCATATTATCCTCCCTATTTAAAGTTTCTGTGTGTCAAAGTTTAATACCACAACAATCCGCACATAGGACGAATCATCTAGACGAAAATCACTGGCTGAAGCTTTAGCAGATATAAATACCGACCGCATGTCAGAAAAATCTTCATTTTGTTCGAAAAAAGCTTTGGCTAAATATTGAGCGAATACTGCTTCATCTTTAGACCAAGTATCTAAATGAATATCATCAGACGAAATAAAAACCTCATATAAGTTTTCGCCAATCCGATATTGATTATTTTCAATCTCGTAAAAACGCTCGCGGAAATTTAGTCCCTCTGTAGTTTTAGAATCTAAATATACATAATTGTCTAACTCATCGAGTCTAAGTAGATTCCCATTTGACAAATATGGTGCTAGATAGACTGTTTGTTGTGGGAAATAAACTCTGTTAATTGCTTCTATAAATGACCTGTTTAGCTGACTTATATCTAACTGATTATTAAAAGAGTCTGCCATTTGCTGGCCTTTGATAAATCGAGGATGTGCTAAAACTGCTTGTGGATATTGGATGGGTTGTTTATTCCCCGGGTACGACTGAATCTGATTGATTATATCGGGAGAGTCTTCATCTGGAACTTTTTCAATTCCAATCAGTTCCTTAGATATTTTACTGAGTCTTTGATAAGTGGATAAACCTTCTTGAGACAAAGCTTGATCGATCATTTCTTCATGAAAGTGATAGATGGTGCTTAGTCCAAGTATTATAAATAAGAGTTTAAAATAAAAAGATAGAGGAAAATATTTTTTCACTCGATTCGCCTAGCTTTCTTTTTCAAAATTTGGTTTACGAATTAATAAAGGATCAACTATATGGTAACCTTGCTCACGATAACCGTCTACCATCCTCGAGATAGCACCATTAGTCCATGGACGATCATGCATAAGAATGTTTGCTCCTGCCCTTAAATAATCATTATTTAAAGACACTTCTAATAAAGCTTCGCTTTCTAAATACTCATCCATCCAATCATATCCAAAATTCCAAGTCATTAATTGCATTTCTAGTTCTTGGCATATCTGATAGGTATCCATGTTAAACAAACCAAAAGGCGGGCGGAACCATCTTGGTTTTTCTCCTGTAATTTCTTCAACCAAATCACTTGTTTGTTTAATTTCTTGATACTGCTGGTCGTAGGTCATTTCTTTTAAGTTAGGATGATGCTGAGTATGATTACCGATTTCGAATCCCATATCATAAATTTGCTTGGTAATCTTTCTCCCCTTTTCCTCTGTTAAGAACATACCATTCACTAAGAAAATAGCATTTACATCCTTAGCTTTTAATTGTTGGGCAATTTCAAGTGCATAGGAATTCGGTCTTTGAGGCGCATCATCAAAGGTAAATAAAAGAACTTTATGATCACTACTATCGTATAAAGGAAATATTTCCGAAGAAATATCAGGGTTTTCTTGCATATAGTAGGCATAGCCATCCTCATCGACTTCCGCATAGTTAGAATAATCTGTCCAAGCTTGACGAGTACCATCCTTTTTTAAAGAACTTTCTTTAGTGGAATCTTCATCGTAAGTACTCTCTAGTATTTCTAATTCATCAAGCTGTACTTGTTTTGATTCTGTTTCTTCGTTTAAAGGCGCCTTTTGACAAGCGGATAAACAAAATAATAAAAGAATTAAAGCCGAGAATTTCATCAATAATTTGTCCTTTCTAAATCCGATTTGCCTTTTTAGTTTATCATAGAAAGAATTAAAGTTAAAAGCAAGACTATCCTAATACAAGCTACATTTAACAAAAAAGTCCCTAACTCACTAAAAGAGTTAGGGGATCAAGCAGGCTATTCATAGCGAGTTAACTTTTGTAATAAGCGTTTCATTTCGAGCACTTCATCTGTAGTGAATTCTTCAAAAACTTCTAACAAATGTTTACGGTGCTCAGGATAAATCTCATCCATCAACTTAGTACCTTCTGCTGTAATTTCAGCAAAAGTTACACGACGGTCATTTAAATCTGGCTTTCGTTCCACATAACCCTTATTACACAACTTATCAATCACGTAAGTGGTTGAAGAGGAAGCAATTAAAATTCGATTCCCAATTTGTTGAATTGGTTGAGGGCCACGATTATATAATAATTCTAATACAGCAAACTCCGTCACATTCATATCTGAATGATTCGCATCTTTTTTCACCAATTTCTCAAAGTAGGCATGTGCTCTCATCATACCAATATATGTTTTTAAAACTTCTGTATCTCGATCTAACATCTACTCTCACCTTCTTATCTTAAAATTTTTAATCTCGAAAGCGAAATAATTATATCTTATCTATTAAAATTAGTCAATCCATTCCAATAAAAATCTAAAAAAATTTGTTAAACGTAAATGATAATGTCTCAAGAGAACACAAATCAAAATGTCCCACTTCTGAGTTATACTTCCTTCAGGGGGTTAGATGGGGAGTTATTTAATAATGTTCGAACAAAGAAAATATGCCGTCATTCAATCGGTTGCACAGGGCCGAAAATCAAAAGCCAGAGCCCAGGTGGAGCTCGGTTTAACACGTCGCTCAATTAGTCGACGACTAACTGTCTATAAAACCGATGGTAAATTAGGCTTTCAACATGGAAATGAAGTGATTGGCTTTGCTTACCTTAGTGGTTTTTATAAAGCCTTTTTGCCTCAGGCTACTTTACTTTCAATCTAGACAGCTGAAGGTTGTCCAGTAAAGGGGGGCGGTCATGAACTTTATACGGTGATAGTGTTGATGCTCTCTCAAACTAATATCGAATACATCATTTCTACCATTGTCGCTGATAATTATCGCTCTCTAAGCTTTCATGAAAAAGAAGGCTTTAAACCTATGCTTACTTTCCCAAAATTAGTGCGCAAAGCTGAACGCTTTATTGATGTGATTTGGATGCGAAAAGCTATAAGAGCTGTTTCACCAAACCATTCAATATCCAGCAGTTGAATTCGACTTTGAAAGAGACCAATTAATTACTGATTAATTATATCACTACACAGTCAAATAAATAGCAGGTTTGTTGAAGTTTCATTTTAAACTCCATTATAAACCTGCATTTATTTTTGAAAAACTATTCGGGATAAGTAAAGCTTAAATCAGTCACTTTTTCAAGATTTTTTACATATCGCTTTGCTTGATATTTAGCCATTGGTAGGTTTTGATCGAGATAATTTCCACAATCTCTGGCAGTAGCACCAGGTATCTCCCCTTCAAAGTCTGCTGTAAATTTAAAGGTTTCTTTAATTAAATTCAAAACTTCTAGCCCTTCTAAGGCGTCCGTTAAAATTAAATAGAAGCCCGTACGACAGCCCATTGGTCCAAAATAAATGACTTCCTTTTTATATTTTTCGTGATTACGTAAAAAAGTTGCTGCTAAATGCTCAATTGTATGTATTTCTGCTGTATTCATTACGGGTTCAGCATTTGGTGCTGTGAAACGTAAGTCATAGGTATGTAGTTTTCTTCCACCAATCTCATCTGTTCGAGACAAGTAGATACCGGGTTTTAAGATTAAATGATTGATGGTAAAACTTGGTATTTTTTCCAATAGAATTCCTCCTTTATATTGCTTCCAATGTAACGAAAGAAGAATTATCTGTCAATTTTTAGTTAAATAAAAAGTATATTAGAATAAAATGGATGATTAAACGCAAAAGATGATGGCTTATATTAGCTTGTCGACTACTTACCAATCGATCGCGATAGAGCGTAATGGAAAGGGCTAGTAACAAGATAGAAATAGCAATGTCTAAAGGTTTCAAGCTTGACCATAAATTCATTAGGGTCAAAAGAAATAGCAAATCAATAACAGTCAATGTTATCTTTGAAATATTGAGCTCATTTTTTATTCCTAAAATGCCAGTTATAAACACAATAGATGCATAGATAAAGACTATTATGTTCATCACAAACCTCCCTTTACTTCAATTTTTTAAAATATATCATATATCGCTAATATAGTAAATGTGTATTTCTAATCTGTATATTTAAGTTCTCCTTGTTTATTGCTGTTCTAATTGACCAGCCATAAAAAGGTAAGTATGAAATTTCGATAGCACCGACATCTTGTGTATCTAAATAATTAAGGTGTCTTTTTTCTAATTTTTCAATTGTTTCACTATGAGGATGATTATAAGGATTGTCCTTCCCAGATGATATGAGCGCTAATTCTGGTTGCAGTTGGTCTAATAGATCTTCACTAGTAGAAGTTTTACTACCATGATGACCAATTTTTAAAACGTCTACTTTTTCACTTGAAAAAACTTGTAACAAAGATTTTTCTAGCTCAATTGGTAGATCTGCCATATTAAGAAATTTTTTATCGTCTATTACAAAAGAAGTGATTAACGAAGAAGCATTACTAAAATCATCTTTAAGACTCGCAGGCATATCCAAACAAATTATCTCAATTTGATTGCCTCCTACCCTCACCTTAGTTCCCGGATTTAAGATGTGATGCTGGGTCTGATTAGGAATTTTATTTGCCATGGTTTGCCATATTGCTGACTCTTTAGTGAATTTTGAATAATACAAATGTTTTATTTCAATCTCTTGGATAAGTGTTATCAAATTACCAAGGTGGTCGATATCTGGATGAGTGATAATGACGCCTTCCAAACTAGCAATTCCTTGTGATTTTAAAGCTGGAATGACATTTTTTAAAGCAAATTGAGTATCCAATTTATTTTTCTCCTGGTAGCTAGCCATCTTCCCTCCGGTATCAACTAACCAAGCCTCTTTTGAAAAAGCCTTTTTATAGAGTAAAGCATCTCCTTGCCCTACATCTAAAACGATGATTCGCTCACGTGGATCAAGATAAGGATAAAATAATATTCCGATTGAATAACCGATAATTAAAGATTGCCAAGCTAATTTTGGGTTGCTTTTTAAATAATAAAACCAAATAATAGCTATACCAAGTAAAAAGATTGGTAAGAAAAAGTTTCCGTTTCCTAATAAGATTGTCCCGCTTTCTATAACAGAATGAAGCGAAAGGAATTCCCACATTCTTTGGAAGACATTAGATAGATAAGTAATGAACTTTAATAAAGCTGGATAGTACTGACTAACATATAATAAAATTGAAAAAGAGAACATGCTTGGCAAAATCCATCTTTCGAATATAGGCGTAAATAAAAGCACGACTGCTAGCTGTAAAAAATTAATGGTATAAGTACTTGAGAGTAAAAGGGGCCATGAAAATAAGAAACAAAATAAAGTTAGTTCACTTTTTTCTTGCCAAGTAGTTGAAAGGCTATCGACTATACTTCCTTGATAAAAATAAATCAGATACGACATTATGAATGATAAAAGAAAGGCTAAACTTTTTATATTGAAGGGATTAATAATTAGGAGGGTTATATAAATTACTGACAAAACATCTAAAGAAGAAAGTGGCCAATCAAACCTTTTGCGTAAATCATTAATTATAATAACCGACATAGAACGGATAACACCTATAGGCCAAGCTACTAACCATGCAAAAAAGGTTAAAAGTATAAAATTGATTTTTTTACTTACTAGAGGAGAAATACCTATTCTTAATAAGATAGTATTGAGAACTCTTCGGAGATAGTTGACATGAAAACCTGAGATTGAGAAAAAGTGTAAAATTCCTAAAGTCATAAAGGCCTGTTTATAATCTTGATAAACTGTGGAATTTAAATTGTAGAGTAATTTATTATGAATACTAACTAAAGGAATCTGACCACATTTTCTTATATAATGTGTTAACCTTGCTCTAACATTAGCAAGTAATACTAAGGGGTGGTTGATTAAATTAGATTGATTCAATGAAATTTTTTTAATTTTCTTTACCTCCACCCCCCAAGCTATGCCTTTTCTTTTTAAGTAACTTTGATAGTTAAAAAGATCAAAATTGCGATTAAGCTCTACTTGCTTAATTTCGCCTTCTATTTCTAAACGATAGGAGCTAAGGGTTAAGTCAGGTAAATTTTCTTGCAAAGCTTCCTCATTCCAATAGGTCACTGTCACAGGGAAAGTTGTATCATTTTCGATAATTAAGAAGACTTCACCATAAAAAGTATTTTCACTTTGTTGGATTTGGTTTGGATTGATAGTTATAGTGGCTTCAATTTTTTCTTGGTCATTAAGCATAGAAAGTTGTTCTTGTAACTTGTTTTCTAAAAACCGATGCCTTACGAACACTAACAATAAAAAAAAGACAGCTAAAATGATTACGGCCTTATTATCACACTTAATAATTCGTATAAGGCTTAAACAAAATAGAATGAAGAAAGACAAGGTGGAATGTATAAGAAACAATAAAAACAAACTAATTAGCATAGCAATTAAAGTCCAGTGATAACGACAACTTGTCAATTTATTCATTGCTGAAGCCCTACTGTAATAAGGTCTTTTAATCCTTCAAAGGTTTTTGGACCGATGCCTGAAACTTGTAAAATATCTTCAGTGGCTTGAAAAGAACCATGGTCCTGGCGATACTGAATGATTTTTTGAGCTTTAGAAGGACCGATTTGTGGCAAAGTTTCTAATTCTGCTTGATCTGCTGTATTAATATTAATGAGTGTTTGCCTCTCCTCTTTATTAGAAGATCCTACCAACATTAACTCCTGGTTTAAGGCCGATGTTTTCTGCTGTGATTGCTCGTTTATGATTAGGGTATCCCATTCCGACTGACTATATACTGTAACCATCATCTGATCTTCTAACAGTAACGCTAAATTTAAGCTGTCTTGTGCCGCATCTTCAGTAAAACCTCCAGCCTTATCGATTAAATCAATTAAACGTGATCCTTGCTGTAATTGATAAACTCCTGGTTTCATAACCGCTCCCTTCAAATCTACATAAAGTTGTTTTAATACAGTGGTCTCATTTTCTTGACTGGTCATTTCCAATACTAGTGAATGCTCTTCTGCTTGTAAATCAACAGTATCCCTTAATAAATTGTTTTGATTTAGCATCATAAAAACACATACACAAGCAACTAATATCAATAAAAATGGCTTATTTCTAATTTTTGCATAAACAGACGCTTTTTGACTTTCTTCAAAATAAGACTTCATGACTTTCCTCCTCACTTGACAATCTTAAATACAAGGAGAATTTCTTAAAGGCGCTTTTAAGACCCCCAGCATCAAAATACTGAGGGTCTTAAAATAAGCTTTGGATATCTCTTTTTATTTTATCCTTTGAGCAAGTGCTTGGGCAACATTTGGAGGAACCATTTGCGAAATATCTCCACCAAAATAAGCGATTTCTTTGATTAAACTGGAGCTTAAATAGCGATAATTTTCATTCGCAAATAAAAGAACTGTTTCAAGGCCTGGGAATTGGGTTCGATTAACAGTCGCAATGTTCGCTTCATATTCAAAATCTTGTGCCGAGCGTACTCCCCGAATAAGGGAAATCGCCTTAACTTTTTGATAGTAATGAGCAATTAAGCCATCTTCTAAGTAATCAATTTTTACATTTTTAAATGCTGCTGTAGCCTCTTCGATTAAAAGCTTTCGCTCCTCAACTGTAAAGACGGTCTTTTTTGTGGTATTCACTGCAATTAATACGATTACTTCATCAAACAATTGACTGGATCGCTCAATCAAATCTAAGTGTCCATATGTTAAGGGGTCGAATGAACCAGGAAAAACACCTACCCTTTTACTCATACTCTTCGCTCTCCTCACCTTGGTATTGATATATTCGAATGACTGTAATCCCATATTTTTTATTTTTTAATTCAAGAAAATTAGGGATTTCTTTTACGGAATGCACTTCGTCAGCCTCAAGAACAATTAAGCAACTCGGATTTAGAAAATCATTTTTGATTAACCACTCTAAGTCTTGCTCAACTTGATTTTCAGCGTAAGGGGGATCAAGAAATACAAGGTCAAAGGCTCGTTGGTTTTTTAGACCCCAATCTAATAACTTTGTCCGGTTTTTGCCACTTAGAAGTACAAACTTTTCTTCTTCTTTTGTCATCTTTATATTTTCTTTAATCGTTAAAACGGCTCGCCGATCTTTCTCGCACATAACAGCTCCTGCCAGTCCTCTTGAAACAGATTCTATGGCCAAAGCTCCTGATCCCGCGTAAAAATCCAAACAATAGCCATCAATCGGTAATCGATTAGCCAAAAGGTTAAACATCGATTCTTTTATTTTATCGGTTGTAGGCCGTGTGTTTTTCCCGGGAACCGCCTTTAAAGGACGAGATCGATAACTTCCTGCAATGACTCGCATCATACCACCTACTTCTTATCTTTTGCTTCTGGGACGATTTCTTGGGCGAGATCTTTAAAGAATTCGTCAAAGGAAACCTCTTCTTCCTCTTCTGCTTTTAAATCAGGATCAATTCGATCCTTTATAGCATCTTTAAAAGTCATATCGATATCATCTCGGTATGAAACCTCTACTTCCCGCACAAAATTTAATTTACGCAAAGAAGATAAAGTTTCATCAAGCTGAGAATCATTCACGTACATGATGGCATATTTCAAGCGTTCACTTAAATAATGTACTGTGCCATATTTTCTTAATTGCTTCCATTGTTTAAGACTATATAACCATACAACAAGCGATTTTCTTTTTACTGCTTCAAATGTCATTAGCGTCCACCTTTCAAATTGGATACTTTTGAGCGATTAGTTGTTTGTCTCATCCGAGCTTCTTCACTGATGAATTTTTGAACAATGCCTATTATTATCAAATTGACTACCATGCTCGTCCCTCCATACGATATAAAGGGAAGTGTCACTCCAGTAAGGGGGATTAAACTTGTCAATCCTCCAATATTTACAAATGTTTGCGTAAAGATTAAAATAGCAAATCCCGTAATACAAATACGGTGAAACAATTTACTCATCATACTGGCTGTTCTGAGTAAGTAAAAAACTAAACCAAGTAATGTTAAGATTACAGCGCTTACCCCTAGCAATCCTGTCTCTTCTGCTATCACTGATAAAATAAAATCTGTATGAGCGGCAGGAAGCATTTCTTTTATTACTCCTTGACCTAAGCCCACACCGAAAAGGCCACCATTAGCGATTGCTTTATAGGATTGAATGACTTGATAGCCTGTCCCATGTTGATATTTAAACGGATCAATGAAAGATCCTAAACGTTCAAAAAAGTGCCTTCCAGTACCCACAAAATAGTCTGCAAAGTATATTGAAACAATATAGATAACTATAGTAACAACAATAAAAAATAACAGAGAAAGAATATTCTTCTTTCTTGATAAATTAAAAATCATAAACAGAGAATAAGCACAAAAACCAATAAGTACTGTTGTGCCTACATCAGGCTGAATTAAAACAAACATTGCCGATATTATCATTAAACCAAAGGGCAAAATGATATACCAAAAAGAAGACTTTTCTAGTGCTATCAGATAAGTTCTTTTAAAATAAACAGCCAGTCGACTACATGTGAGCACCATAGCTATTTTAAATAGCTCAGAAGGTTGAAAATTATATCCTCCAATATTGATCCAAGAAGATGCCCCTCCTCCTTCCTGACCGAAGAAAGTAGCATAAAAAATTAAAACCATTGTTAGAAAATTGAGTATATTAATTAAAAAGATGTTAGAAAACCATCCGTTTGGAACAAGCCGAACGAGTAAAATCATGCAAAAACCAATCAAAATTGAGAGGGCTTGCTTCTTCACCATGGCTAATGGATCTTGTGACATGGTAGAAGAAAAGACGGCTAACATGGAAAAAAGTAGTAAAACAATGACAATAAGACTTAGTAACTTATCGCCCTTTCCATATAGATCAAATTTTTTCTTAAAGCTTGTGATAAAACGCTCTTTATTCATTTCTTTAGAATCTACTTCTCTAGTTTTAGGAGTGATGTGAAAGACTTTGTTTTCCATAATTATTCCTCTCTAATTCGCTAAAAACATTATAGCATAAAGCATCAGTAGTGGGTATTTATGAAAATAAGATCGGGATTTACTCTGACTAGGAATTAAAAAAGCACTTACTTTTCTTAAGTTTAAAAACTTGGAAAGTAAGTGAAAACTAAATAGATAGTTTTAAAAATAATCATTATACTTATTTATTCATAAATATTATGCTGAAAAGCGTTCTGCAACTTTGTCCCAATTAATAATAGACCAGAAAGCTTTAACGTAGTCCGGACGTCTATTTTGATAGTTTAAGTAGTAAGCATGCTCCCAAACGTCTAAACCTAATAAAGGAGTTAAACCTTCAGTTAAAGGATTGTCTTGATTTGGAGTGCCTAAAACTTTTAGTTTGTCGCCATCTTTAACTAACCAACCCCAACCTGATCCAAATTGACCGGTTGCAGCTTTTGTAAATTCTTCTTGGAATTTTTCGAAAGACCCAAATTCTTCATCAATTTTCTTAGCTAAGTCTCCAGAAGGCTTGTTGTCTTCTTGAGGAGCTTGTAATGATTCCCAGAATAGCGAGTGGTTATAGTGGCCTCCACCATTGTTGCGAACAGCTGTTTGAATATCACTTGGAAGTGATTTTAAGCTCTTGATAATTTCTTCAATCGATTGGTCAGCATACTCGGTTCCCTCAACGGCTGCGTTTAATTTAGTAACATAACCATTGTGGTGTTTAGTATGGTGAATCTCCATGGTTTTTTGATCAATAGCGGGCTCTAAATTATCATATGCATAGGGTAATTCAGGTAATTTGAATGTCATTTTTACTCCTCCTAATTCTGTTATGATCTTTATCATATCATGCCACTATAGTCAGAAAAAGAAATATGCTTATATATCTATTCACAAAGGCATTGAACCCAAAGATACTCTTTTATTATCTTCGAGTTCTATGTTTATATTATTTTTTATTTTTTTTCGCTTTTTCACGGGTTGATTTGTCTAGAATACGTTTGCGTAAACGGATTGCCATTGGTGTAATTTCACAATATTCATCATCTGCCATGAATTGTATAGCTTCTTCCAATGTCATTTTTTTAGTGGATTTAATCACAGCTGTTTGGTCTTTGTTAGCTGAACGGACATTCGTTAATTGTTTTGCTTTAGTGATATTAACCGTCAAATCATTCTCACGATTATGTTCGCCAACAATCATTCCTTCATATACCTCCGTACCAGGTTCAACAAAAATCGTTCCACGATCCTCAAGATTCATAATTGAATATGTGGTTGCTTGACCGCTATCGATGGAAACTAAGGTTCCGTTACGACGCTGACCAAGTTCTACATTAATCACCGGACGGTACTCATCATAAGTATGGTTCATAATGCCGTATCCCCTTGTTAAAGACATAAATTCGGTTGAGAAACCAATTAAACCACGAGCTGGAATTGAAAAGACCAGACGAATCTGTTCATTTCCAGAGTGAACCATATCTGCCATTTCACCCCGACGATTACTGATAGCCTCGATAATGCCCCCCATGTATTCTTCCGGGGTATCGATTTGAAGACGTTCAAATGGTTCTGACTTAACGCCATCGATTTCTCTTATAATCACTTGCGGACGTGAGACTTGGAATTCATAGCCTTGACGTCGCATATTTTCGATTAAGATCGATAAATGTAACTCCCCACGTCCAGCCACCTTGAAAGTATCTGGCGAGTCTGTTGGCGTAACATTTAAAGAAACGTCTGTATGCAATTCCTGCATCAAACGATCTTCCAAATTACGCGCAGTAACATACTTCCCTTCACGGCCAGCGAATGGAGAATTATTGGTTAAGAAGTTCATTTCTAGAGTTGGCTCATCGATATGAAGCAATGGCATAGCCTCTGGATTATCAACTGAAGCAATCGTTTCTCCTACATAAATATCATCCATTCCAGAAATTGCAATTAAGTCTCCGGCCATCGCTTCTTTAATTTCAATTCGGTCTAATCCAAGAAAACCATATAATTTTGTCACCCGGAAATTCTTCTTAGAGCCATCAATCTTAATAACCGTTACCGCATCCCCAACTTTGATCTTGCCACGGAAAACGCGACCGATTCCAATTCTGCCGACAAAGTCATTGTAATCAAGCATGGTGACTTGACACTGCAGTGGGTCATCTGAATTATCAATTGGTGCTGGAATATGTTCAATTACTGATTCAAAAATTGGATCCATGGTATTTTCTTGGTCTTGCAAATCACTAGAAAGCGAAGAAGTCCCATTAATAGCTGAAGCATAAACAACTGGGAACTCTAATTGATCATCATCTGCGCCTAATTCAATCAATAGGTTAAGCACTTCATCAACAACTACCTCCGGACGAGCCGATGGCTTATCAATTTTATTAACAACCACTAAAGGAGTCTTACCTTCTTCTAAGGCTTTCTTCAACACAAAGCGTGTTTGAGGCATAGTACCTTCATAAGCATCTACTACCAAGATAACGCCATCAACCATTTTCATAATACGTTCTACTTCACCACCGAAGTCTGCGTGTCCAGGCGTATCCATGATATTGATCCGTGTTCCCTTGTAATTTACAGCTGTATTTTTAGCTAAGATGGTAATGCCACGTTCTCTTTCAATATCATTGCGATCCATTGCACGATCGTCTATCTGAGCTCTAGCATCTAAAGTATCCGATTGCTTAAGGAGCTCATTAACCAAAGTGGTTTTACCATGGTCAACGTGGGCAATGATTGCAATATTTCTTATGTCATTTCTTATTTTCATTAAATTCTCCTAATTTTCTTTTGAATTAATTATCTGTAATACTTCCTCATAAACTGCAGCGTTAGAGAAGAGACCAGGATTCGCTGTTAAAAGGTTCAGATCCTGTCCGTTAGGTTGACTATACTTAAAACCTAAAGATTCTAAAATTGCTACTCCCGCTGCAAAATCCCACGGCATTAAACGACTTGCTAAATAAAAAGCGGATTCCCCTCTAATAACGGAAATCATTTCATAAGCTGCACAACCATAAGACCTTGAACCCAGAGATGCATGTAATAATGCTTGACTATTAAATTGGTTTTCAACTAAAATGTGGGCGTTTGTCACCATAAGCCCTTGCTCTAACGAATTAATTTCTAATGGTATCAGAGGACGATCATTCAAAAAAGCGCCTTGACCGACAAACCCATAATAAAGATCGCCTTGCATTACATCATAGATATAGCCCGCTAGCGGCCGACCGTCTTTATATATACCAATCATGACGCCAAAAAAACGCCCTTGCTTGACAAAATTCAAAGTTCCATCAATCGGGTCAATTATCCATAAGACTCCATGAGTCTCTTTAATCGAATGTCCCTTTCCTTCTTCGCCTAATACACGATGGTCGGGATAGTAAGTGTTAATTTGTTGGGTAAAATAGGCTTCTACTTCTTTATCCATCCGTGTGACTAAATCACTTGCGTTCGTTTTTTCTTCAACCATTAAATTGGTATTCAAGGAAGCGATCAACGAGTCCCCAGCTGTTTTTAACCAAGATATTACACGTTGATGTAATTGAAAATCCATAGTGACCTCCTAAGGCATTTTTAACGTTTGGGAATCTTTCAATGTTTTAGCTTTTTGCATGCATCGATAGATAGAGTATCCCGAAGCCGCTTGAAATTCACGATCAATTTGTTTTTCTTCACTTATCGAATTGACAATTTCTTTAAATGCTCGATACTTATCTTTAATCCGTTCTACTCTAATTCCTCTTTCATAGGCGGATTCAACCCCTGCTAAAAAATCAACAACGATCGTAATTTCTTGACTTGACCAATCTTCATTTAATGGATAGGAATAACTAGACATCTTATTACACCTCCAACAAATTCATTTCGGTTAATACTAATATAACGCATTTTTACGCAAATGAAAAAGTATTTCGAATATAAAACGTTTTCT
This sequence comes from Facklamia sp. P12932, assembly GCF_050409545.1. Classification (NCBI taxonomy): domain Bacteria; kingdom Bacillati; phylum Bacillota; class Bacilli; order Lactobacillales; family Aerococcaceae; genus Facklamia; species Facklamia sp. P12932. Next base: position 23,499 of record NZ_JBNUPG010000014.1, read on the forward strand.
TAATAAGATACATTGTTCTACTCAATCAAAAAGCGGATCCTAGTCAATAGAGCATACTAATTACCGTCAAAAACTCCTCACATTCAATATTTTGAACGCCTCAAATATAAAATGTTAAAAATAGTGTTTTATTTGCAACGTATCTTTTTATCTTTCATTCATGGATCTGTTTCTTGCTTGTTTAGAAAGGCATAATACTCCGGTGAAAGAGTGTTGGTAAACTCTCTTTCCACTTTCGGGACTACTTTGAGCGTTAAGCATACTTTTCTTATTGTCAGCCCACTTTTATAATAATTAATGAGGGGCTAGAAAGTAACTTGGAAATTCGGTAAAATTTTGTTAGAGAACGATTAACTTTTCCAAGGCCCTTTGATAGTTGTAAAGTGCTTTCGATCATTTGTTAACTCTTAATGGCTGATTATAACTCAGAGGAAGGTATCCTATGAAAAAAATATATATTACCTTATCAAATTTAATCATGTTACTACTAGTGATAAACGTTATGAATTTTTCCGCTGAGATCGTTACTTTTTCGCAGTATCCAGGGGTTCAAATCATAAATTTTGATCAAAATATTCAGCGGGATGAATTTGAAGCCGCATTACATGATTTTGCACAACAACATGAAATTCTCGTGGGCCGAAGAATAGTAGAACCAAATGAATCTGGCCAGACAAATTTTACTTATGCCCTTTATGGTGATAAAAAATTGCCCGCTAAAATAGTTAAAGCCACTAACGAGAGTATTCAAAATAGTGATTTAGCAGCAAGTTACTTAGTTTTCGAAGGAGCTTCCTCTCAATCTATCCTGAAGGAATATTTTGAACAATATGGAGCAAAAACTATCGTTATTCCTGCGACGAGTCCTTTTCAATATGCAAAGAACTTGTACTTAAATCCCTCCGTCATCATCACGCTAGCAATTCTGCTGCTGACTTATTTTTCACTGTCTTTAATACAAATTATAAAAAAAGCAAAAGTAATAGGCATCAAAAGAATTTCAGGTGCAACTACAAAGACAATCTATCACCAATTGATATCTCAGGATATACGCTATGTTATTATGATGATATTTATTACAACCTGTCTTTCAGGCCTTTTGTTAAAAATAAACGGACATTCAACGTGGTATTTTTTTAGCATTACATTTTATTCGTTATTAATTTTTAATAGCATCCTTTTGTTTTTAAATCTCTGTTTGAGTCTAATATTTTATATCTATACTGATCAATACAGGCTTTATTCAATTATAAAAGGAAATTTACCCTATCGTTTTCTCATAATTTGTATGCTATTTGGCCAAGTGTTTTCTGTGTTTATTTTAGGCTATACGATCGATCAATCTTTAACCCTTGCGGATTCACTACATACTCTCCGGGCAGCTTCTAATAAATGGGAAGATAACGCTGAGTTGTACGATATTAAATTTGGGCTCGCACCGTTGATAAATTCTTCTAAACATAACAAACAATCCTTCAAAAAATGGTATTCTTTTACCCAAGAAGCATTCAATGAGCAGGATGCTTTCTTTATCAAAGTTCAAAATAATGGTTTGGAAGAAAATGGGTTTTCTAATCCAGGTCCAACTCAAGATGCTAACCTATTTAATAAAGTAATGTTTGTAAGTCCGAATTATGTCAAGAGAGAAAAACTTGATTTATCTGAAGAAAAAATTGAAAGATTTAATCATTTAAATCTAGGAGAATTTGGTCTTATCATTCCTAGAGAACTTCAAGATTCAAAAAATAAAATTGAAAATTACTTTATAGATTATTTAAAAACGTTCAGTCGCGAAGGTGTCGAAAAGGACTCTAAAATATTATATGATGTAAAGCCAATTACTTTTTTTTCTGATCGTTTGACTTCAGTATTCTTATACAATGTAGATAATTTTTCAGAAGAAGGTCTATCCAATCAACAGTATCTATCTGAGCCGATTATAGTTGTGATGTCACCAGAATCTACGGGTAACACCTTGCCTTCATATATGCATTGGACGATTAATGCCGCTAAAAATATTAAGTATACAGGGTATGATGAAACAATTCGTCTTTTGAAAAAATATGATTTATATTCTAAGATATCTTATTTAGTTAATTCAAGACAAACATACTTGGAAAAAATTACTAATTATAAAACTCATTTGTTTGCTTCCTTTTTCGCATGTTTATCCTCATTATTACTTTTCATTTGTATGAATCAAGTTTATTTTAACCAGTTCCGTCGTGATATTTTAATAAAGAGAATCTCAGGGTTAAATTTTTGGCAAAATCATCAAGTTTATCTTGCATTGCAATTACTAATTTTTATCATCGCTTTTGGTTTATCAATGATAATAGCTAATCATAAAGTGAGTGTTTTAATCAATATAATCATCTTTTTGTCAATCGCTTTATTATCCCTAGTATTCCAAGCAAAAAAAGAAAACCGTCAGTCTTTAACCCTCTTGAAAGGAGCTTAACATGATTCAAGTAACTCATCTTCATAAAAATTTCGGCCAACGTTCCCTATTTGCTGACTTGAATTTGAACTTTGAAGCTGGCACGTCCTATGCCCTAACCGGTCAAAGCGGATCGGGGAAAACCACATTATTGAATATGATTGCCCATCTTGAAGTTTATGATCAAGGACAGATCCTCTTTAAAGGCCAAGATCTTAAATCGATTAAAGACTTCGTCTTCTTTCGTGATTATTTAGGTTACCTCTTCCAAAATTTTGGCTTAATTGAAAATGAAACCATTGAAGCCAATCTAGCTTTAGGGCTAATCGGAAAGAAGCTAAGTAAACCGGACAAAAAGACTCGCATGCATGAAATCTTGGACCAAGTGGGCTTAAATTATTTGAAGTTAGATCGCAAGGTCTTTGAATTATCTGGTGGAGAAGCCCAACGAGTCGCACTTGCTAAGGTAATCTTAAAAGATCCGCCTCTCATCCTTGCAGACGAACCCACTGCATCGATTGACATTGAAAACGCTAAGGCTATCATGAAAAAACTCCTCTCTCTCAGTAATGATAATCGTGTCATCCTCATTGCCACCCATGATCCATTAGTTTGGGAGATGGTTGATCAAGTAGTGGATTTGAATGCGTTGAAGCGGGTGCATTAATCTTATGTAATCACTTCCTTAATACTTCTAGCGCGAAAGCCAAATAAATTACTCTCCGGAATGAATATGAACTATTTGAAGTAATTATGTAATTATGAAATCTTTTATTATGATGTGATAAGCTCAACGTATGGTAATCACCGATTGTCAATTATTCTGGTACAAATCACGTCAGGTAAATTAATAGCATCGATCTACTTCTTTTTAAATGAGTACTTATTTATTGCCACTACGCTTTCAACTCACACAAGCATCTTCCTCATAAAGCTAGCAGGATTGGATCATTGTTACACGAAGCCGAATGCAAATATTAATCTATGTCCCTTCGGCTGCTAACTTCTCGATGGAAGGTTGTTGTCGCGCTTTTGACTGTTTTAGGCAGATAAAAAGAGAAGACCCATTCACATTTTGGTCTTCTCTAGCACTTGGCTTTGCCCTACCTTCTATAGTTGGCAAAGAGCTAACTATTCATACTAATTGACTAATCATTATATTATTCTTACCCAAAATTAATGAAACTTGTTGTCATACCCAATCGATCCATTGAAACAATCTCATCAGCCATTGTCCAAATAGATGGATTATGAGTAGCAATGATAATGAGTCTATTCTCATCTCTCAAGGAGAGCAAAATTTCCATAATCGCTTTAGCTGTCTCAGGGTCAACGGATGCAGTCGGTTCATCCGCTAAGATAAGAGGAGGGTTTTTAAGAATAACCTTAGCTAAAGCCACGCGCTGTGATTCTCCGCCTGATAATTCAAATATTTTCTTATTGAGACTTAAATAAGAGAGTCCGACACGCATCAAAGCTTCTTTTTCCTTCTTGTGTTGCTCAGTTTTACTAATTTTTTGACCAATTAGACCGAGTTTTAAGTTTTCTTCAATCGTCTGACTTTCTATGAGACCAAAATTTTGAAATAAATACCCCAACTCCTGACGGAAGAATTCACTCGGTTGATACTTGCTCAAATCCTTATTCCGACAGAAAATCGTCCCATCGTAACTTTCAAGTTTCCCCATCCTATTCATAAGCGTTGTTTTACCACTACCACTTGAACCAATCAAAGCAAAAACCTTATTGGCTTCAAAAGTCATAGAAAGATCTGAAAATAAGACACGGTCACCAAACTATTAGCCCACTTTTTCTAATCGAATCATCTTAGGCTCCTTTCAAAATAAGCATCGCCATTTTATTTTCCTTTTTCATTTGCAAATGCAATTGTAGGACTGAAATGCCGGTAAACAGTAAGAATACCAAGCAAGCAAGCAAGCACGATATCCGTTACAAGAAAGACGCTGCCAATAACACCCAGCAAGAAAACAAGTATCTGCGCTAGCAGATAGTTTCTATGAATTTCTAAGAAACGAAGGCCTGCTATGCGTTTAATAAAGATATCGCGTCGAAATTCTTCAAAATAAAGTTGATTCATCGTATGAAACATTAAAATAGACGTCACAATGCCTAATACTGCCCCAGCAATCATTGCCCAAACTTCTCGTTGCAGATTATCCAGTAAGGTTTGATGGATTTGATACCCTGTCTGAAGTTCAGCCACCCAATTTTCAAGTCCGTATTTTGCAATCAGTGATTGGGCATCTCCTAAACGATCAAAAAAGAAATAGGACGATAGCGCTTGCTGCCAAAACAAGTAAGATTGTTCACCCGTTGAATGTGGAGTCAAAACAATGATAATCGGATCTTTAAGGAATTGTTGATAGGAAAGGGGCGTTGCATTATAGACAAATCGCTGATATCCCGTTTTTAAGTATGCAACAGTCGCCTTCATTTTTTGACGGTTATCCTGGCTAGCCATAAGCGTTGTTGTAGCGTCTTCAAAGACGGTCTGGTAATGACTTGCATTTGATTGAAGCTTATCTGGCAAAAGGAGAACGAACTCACCTACAGCTAACTTATTTAGTTTCCTGTCGATTTCGGGAGGCACTGCAATCTGTTGCCGTTTTAAATAGCTAGGAGTGACAATCAAGACGTTGCCTTGTGGTTGATAAAGCTCATGATCAGATAAGGGTAGACTAACAGTACTTGGTCCTCTTTGAAACCCTTGTTCTGCTAAATAATGCCTTGAAAGAATCGCACGATTTTCTGAGATGGCTTGATCCATCAATTGAAACCATGTTTGTTGTTTCTCAATCATTTCTTTCTTGTTTCCGATTGAGCCACTTCGGGCAAAATTCAGAGAGACGAGCTGATTTTCTTTTTGCCAAATAGCCTGACCTTGTTTTTGCTGTTGCAAGGCATGGGTATAATTTAGTGTCCAACTAACCCCTATAGAAACAATAATGAAAGCTAAAAATTGACCCATTAAAATGAGACTAATGATTCCCCTCACCGGAATTTGTCCTTTTATAACCTGCATCAAGTGCACTTTTTTAATACCGACTGCAAATAAACTAGCAAAGAATAAGGAAATAATCAGCAAAAAAAGATTGTAAAGGAATAGACCCGCTCCTATTGTATAAAAAGCTATCAAAGGGTTTGAAACTACTGATTTTAGAATCATTGCTAACAGGAAACCAGCGCCTAGACCAATTGAAAGGTTAACGAGGTCTCGACCAATGGGTCTGAGAAAAATTCCCCAACGACTTTCGCCAGAAATTAAACGAATGCCCGCTGTTCTTAGAGCACGAATTTGATAAATTAAACTAAGCGCTCCAAAGGTTAAAAAGAAAATCAGTAAGCCGATGAGTTGAAAGCCATTACTAAATATGGAAGCTAGAACGGTAACCCCAGAAGGAATAGCTGGAGAGAGTCTAGTCAATCCTGCATCCTTTAATGTTGTTTTCAATAGATCTAGGTCTAAATTTCCCTTAAAGATAAAATAGTTAGTCAGTACACTACTCGTTTTAGCTGCTTCCCTTGATTTTGCAGTGAGACCTGGTGGTAATTTTCCAGTTCCAAAAGTGGTATAAGAAAAGACGGGCTTTCCGTCTGCCCCAGGTTCTTGGTGCTGAATGGCGATGAGACTATCTGTATCTTGTGCCAATAAGGTTAAATGATCGGCCACCTTCTCAAAATCAGCCTCAGAAGAAGCATCAAATACCGAAACATTTGGATAATAATAAGAAACATAGGTATCTCCCCAAATGTTAACCACCCATACCAAAAAGAGACCCACCAATAGATTCGACAGAATAATAAAAATCCGCTTCATATGCTCCCCTCATTTTTAAAAAGCGGGACTCAGCCCGCCCAATCTGATTAATTATCAAATACTACTATGTACAACTTGATAAAATTTTAAAATCCTGCATCAAATACAACTCTTTCACCAAGGTTTGTATTGATAAAAGCGTAAGAAGTATATCTTGCATTTTTAGAATCGAAACTTTCATTATTCCGCGTTCTACTTCCGACATAAGATATCTCCTTCCAGGTATTGGCACTTAAATTCCCAAACTACTACAAAGCAACTTAATTGTTTTAACTCTCATTATAATACTCTATTATCACTCCTTTATATAAATTAAAATTATTTAGAATGTTTAATGCTTTAATTAACGGTCATTGACTATGAATTTCATTTCTAAATTGTACATAATCTCAACAATTATACGAAATTAAAAAGTTCAAATATATTCTAATATTGAATTTATATTTTTTCAATTAATTATGTTTTATTTTTAATAGCCTTTTTATTAATAGCTTACAACAATCAATTAATTGCAAATTAATTCTATATCTTATACTCGCTCTTCAGCTAGAAAACACTGAGTTTATAAAAGAGATGTAATCCCAGCTTCCCGCTTCAATTATTCTTCATTTAATCGCTAGTGCTAAAAGATGATCAGAAACTAAGAAGATTGTTCATAAAGGAATATCGACTATAAACTTCCAAGATAAAAAAGTACCACTAGGTCATGTATAGTGGTACTTGTTAAAAAATGAATGTCTGTTTCTTATAAAGAATAATCATCATTTTATGTTTTCCACTCTCGAAAACTTATGTCACATCCGCGTATTGCATAATCCTATTCCATAAAATTTTATTAAAAATTAACTAGATTTCACAAATTTTCTTTTTTAATTGGATCGTTTTACCTTTAGAATTTTTTTATGTTATAATGGGAAGTCGATTATCATAATAAAAATAAATTTGCTAAGAAAGGAAGAAATTTGTGACAGAAACTAATCCCTCGCTTGAAATTCCTAACATACACAACCCTCTTGAAACTGAACCCGTGTCCAAATTACTTAAACAATTTGCAATTCCCAGTATTATTGCCAACCTGGCCAACTCTCTTTACAATATCGTAGATCAAATCTTTATTGGACAAGGAGTTGGCTATTTAGGAAATGCAGCAACCAATATCGCTTTTCCGATAACGACGGTCTGTTTAGCCATCGGATTACTCACAGGAATTGGCGCCGCTGCTAACTTTAATTTAACTATTGGTCGAAAAGATTTCACTACGGCTCGCAATACACTCGCAACATCCTTTGGATTTTTACTTTTATCGGGAATTCTTCTCGCTCTTGTAGTCTTTTGGCAAGCAGGTCCACTAATGAAATTTTTCGGAGCTACTGAAAAAGTTTATCCTCTGTCCGTTCAATATGTACAAATTATTGCTATCGGCATTCCTTTTTTTATGTTGAATATTGGTGGAGCAAATCTCGTTAGAGCAGATGGTAGTGCAAAATACTCCATGATAAGTGTTCTCGTAGGGGCAGCAATCAATACAGCATTGAACCCTCTGTTTATTTTCGGATTTAATTGGGGAATGCGTGGTGCTGCTTTGGCCACAATTATCGGGCAAATAGTCTCAGGACTTTTTATTCTTGCTTATATTCCAAAATTCAAACTAGTATCCATTCATTTTCGTGAAATAACTATCCAGCTGAACGAACTTTGGCAAATATTTAAACTGGGTATCAACTCTTTTGTCTTTCAGTTGTCAAATACCGTCGTTCAAATTGTCCTCAATAATACTCTTAAATTTGCCGGAGCCAACTCTATTTACGGAGCGGATATCCCAATCGCTGCTGCTGGTATTACCATTAAAATTAACACCTTGTTCATAGGTGTTGTCATCGGAATCGTTCAAGGAGCTCAACCTATTTTGGGTGTCAATTACGGCGCTAGAAACTATCAGCGCGTTAGAGACACTTTCAAATTAGAGATGAAAGTTTTAGCCGCTTTCTCATTAATAATGTTTGTTATCTTCCAAACCCTTACCCGTCCTTTAATCCGTATCTTTGGTAATGGTGAGGAGTTATACTTTACTTATGCCATGCATTACTTACGTAGCTTTTTATTCATGACGGTTATTATAGGCATGCACATTGGAATGGCAAATCTCCTATCAGCCATTGGTTATGGCTTTAAGAGTGCATTATTGGCCCTTAGTAAACAGATTTTTTTCTTGCTTCCCCTCATTTTGTTTTTTGGCCACCAGTTCGGTGTCGAACAAGTCCCTTTGGCAGCCCCTATCGCGGACGTAATGGCTTTTATCTTAGCTAGCTATGTCATTTATCATCAATTCCAATCAATGCCAAAAAAGGATCTGGGAACACTGCCTCCTCTTTAAGGATGCAAATCGTCTAACCTTAAAATTTAAGCCCCCTGCATGATTTTTGCATGGGGCTTAAATTTTTCCCCTAGTTGATTATTAAATACTGTCCCTTTTAGAAAACGAATAAAAAAACCCTTGATAGAAGTTGTTCTATCAGGGGTTATAGAGTTATTACATGTGAATTGGCATGCCGAGTGCTGCTTCAGCTGCATCCATCGTTGCTTCACTTAACGTTGGGTGCGCATGAACAGTTAAGGCAATATCTTCAGCATTCATACCGGCTTCAATTGCGAGGGTGATTTCTGCTAATACATCTGAGGCACTTGGCCCAGCCACTTGAGCTCCGATAATGACATCGTCCTCTTTTCTTGTAACCAAACGAACAAAACCATTATAGTGATCTAAAGCTACTGCACGGCCATTACCACCGAATGGGAATTTAGTTACAGTTACATCAATCCCCGCTTCTTTAGCAGAGTCCTTAGTGTGTCCTGCTGAAGCTAATTCAGTGTCAGAATAACATACAGACGGCATGGCTTTATAATCAACAATGTCTTTTCCACCAGAAATTGCTGATGCAGCAACTTTCGCTTCGAATGAAGCTTTATGGGCTAACATGGCTCCAGGAACGATATCGCCAATGGCAAAAATGTTTGGATTAGAAGTACGTCCTTGATTATCTACTTTAACCAATCCACGTTCATCTAATTCAACACCTGCTTGTTCCAAACCACAGTTGTCAGTGTTTGGACGACGTCCTACAGTAACCATTACATAGTCCGCTTCAACTTGAATTTCTTTACCTTTGCGCTCATAAGTTACAACCACACGGTCTCCCTTTTCCTCAGCCTTCTTAGCCATTGCGTTTGTGACGATTTCGGCTCCTAAAGCTTTTAGATCTCTTTCAACAAGACGTGTCATATCTTTTTCAAATGAAGGAATAAATTGTTTAGATCCTTCTAAGATAGTCACATTTGTTCCTAGGTTTGCATAAACGCCTCCTAGCTCTGTACCGATAATTCCACCACCGATAACCACTAGATCTTTAGGAATTTCAGGCAAGTTTAATCCACCTGTTGAGTCAATCACACGGCCTTTGAATTCAAAACCTGGAATTTCAATAGGGCGAGATCCTGTTGCAACAATTGCATTTTTGAAAGTATAGGTTTGCGCTTCTTCACCGTTGACAACACGAAGAGTATCTTTATCAGAGAAGAAAGCTTCTCCTTCAATAATCTCCACCTTATTTTTCTTAAGAAGCATTTCCACACCAGAAGTCATTTTCGCTACGACTTCATTTTGCTTCCAATTTTGGGTTTTTTCCCAATCAATTTCCACATTTGAAGTAGAAACACCAAATGTTTCACCATGTTTTGCTTGATGATACACGTGCCCTGCTTGAATCAAGGCTTTTGAAGGAATACATCCCACGTTTAAACAAACGCCTCCTAAGTATTCTCTTTCAATAATTGCTACTTTTTGTCCAAGCTGTGCAGCACGAATAGCTGCTACATAGCCTCCAGGACCTGCTCCAATTACGACGGTATCCAATTCCATTGCGAAATCTCCAACTACCATTTGATCACTATCCTTCCATTAATAATAGTTCTGGGTCTGCAAGAAAACGTTTCACTTCATTCAGTGCACGCTGTGCAGTTGCTCCATCAACAATACGGTGGTCAAAGCTTAATGACAACTTACATACACGTCCCACAGCTAATTCACCCGCTTCATTGACAACTGGCTGTTGCACAATCGAACCGAATCCTAAGATGACTACTTCAGGATGATTGATAATCGGGCTGAACCACTTTCCGCCGGCTGAACCAATATTTGAAATAGTCATTGTTCCACCTGACATTTCAGACATCAATAATGAACCATCATGAGCCTTTTCAGAAAGCTCAACAATTTCATTAGCAATTTGGAACATATTCTTAGTATTAGCTTCTTTAATGTTTGGAACGTATAGTCCCCGTTCTGTATCTGTCGCAATACCTACATTATAATAGTTTTTGTAAACAATTTCATTAGAAACATCATCAATTGATGAATTTATCACTGGATATTGCTTAGCAGCTGCGATTAAAGCCTTCACAACATATGGAAGAAAAGTCAATTTGACCTCTTTATCAGCAGCAATGACCTTATATTTCTTACGGTGTTCCCATAGTTTAGACACTTCAACTTCATCGAATAAAGTAACATGGGGAGCCGTATGCTTAGAATTGACCATTGCCTTAGCGATGGCATTTCTAGTGCCTGATAAAGGCACACGTTCTTCACGCTCAGTTTGATTGGATACAAATGGCTTGGCTTCAGATTTTGACTGTTGAGCTTCCGTTTTAGCCGCAATTTCTTCATTTGTGCTAGAAGTAGCCACTTTTTGCTCAGACTTATTAACTGGTAACTCCATTTTGGCCGATGCGGCGAAGTTATTAATATCTTCGGCTGTGATGTGACCGTTCTTGCCGGTTCCTGCTACTCGTGTGATATCAATGGCCCTATCACGTGCAAGTTTACGAACGGATGGCATTGCTAATACGCGACGGTTCTCTACCTCTTCATCCGATAACCCTTGAACATGTGGTGACTCTTTAGTTACCGTCGTTTCAATTACTGGGTTTTTCTCAACTGGCGAGGCTGCATCATCATAAGAGTTTGCTAGCGCTTCTCCTTGTTCTTCCCTACTAGTTGAATTGTCGGTTTGACCATTGTGTTCTGGCGAGTCAATTTCAACTAAAACTTGCCCTAATTGCGCAATTTGACCAGTCTGTACATGAATTTTCTTAACGATGCCAGAAACTGGAGAAGGTAATTCTTCAATTGATTTATCATTTTGAACTTCTACTAAGGTTTCGTCTTCTTTAATTGTTTCACCTTCCTTTACGGACCAAGAAACAATTTCTCCTTCCATAATCCCTTCGCCCAAAGCAGGTAATTTAAATTGGAAAAATGCTGTGTTCGAATTAACTTTTGCTGTTTGATCTACTTTTGAATCAGATGCTTCTTTGGCTGGACTCGCCGGCGTTTCTTCTCTCTCAGGGTTAGCTTCGTTTTCAAATCCTGGCGCATCAATTTCAACAATTATTTGACCGAGCTGAGCAATTTGACCGGTTGCTACATGAATTTTTTTTATAGTTCCAGAAACTGGAGAAGGTAATTCTTCAACGGATTTATCATTTTGGACCTCGACTAAAGTGTCATCTTCTTTAATTGTGTCTCCTTCTTTAACCGCCCAAGAGACGATTTCACCTTCCATAATCCCTTCGCCCAAAGCTGGTAATTTAAATTGGAATGCCATATAATTTTTCTCCTTTTCTTAACTTGACTCGAAAGCAAGCAGATGGAACATCTGCTTGAAATCATTTATCGTCTAAAAATCTTCTAATTCCTTAGCCTTGGCCACAATATCTTCTGCATTTGGTAACCAGTCTCTTTCAGCCATTCCAAATGGGAAGATGGTATCAGGAGCAGCTACGAATCCAATTGGTGCTTTCAGAGAAAGAACTGCACGTTCAGAAATCTCAGCAATCACTTTGCTTCCAACACCCGCTTGACGTTGCGCTTCTTGAACTACAATTACTTTTCCTGTTTTTTCTACCGAAGCAATAATTGTTTCAATATCTAATGGTTGAACTGTTCTTAAGTCAAGTACCTCAACATCAACGCCTTCTTTAGCTAATTTTTCTGCTGCTTTGACCGATTCTTGTACCATAGCACCATATGCAATTAAAGTTAAGTCTGTACCTTCTTTAACAACTTTTGCCTTGCCTAAAGGAACAGTATATTCTCCTTCTGGAACTTCCTCACGGAAAGAACGGTACAATTTCATGTGTTCCAAAAAGTACACTGGATCGTTATCTCGGATCGCTGAAATTAATAAGCCTTTAGCATCATATGGATTAGAAGGAATTACCACTTTAAGGCCTGGTGATTGAGCTAAGAGACCTTCTAATGAGTCTGCATGAAGCTCAGGTGTGTGAACTCCTCCACCAAAAGGAGAACGGAATGTAATTGGTAGGTTACGGGAAGCTCCCATACGGTAACGGGTACGCGCGGCTTGAGCTACAACAGAGTCCATTGTTTCAAAAACAAATCCATTAAATTGAATCTCAGGAATTGGACGGAATCCTTCAAGAGCTAGCCCGATAGCCATGCCACTTATACCAGATTCAGCTAACGGTGTATCCATTACACGTTCTTCGCCAAATTCTTCTTGTAAGCCTTGAGTAGCTCGGAAAACCCCACCATTTTTACCCACATCTTCTCCAAAAACAAGTGTGCGGTCGTTTGTGCGCAATTCATTGGCTAAGGCTTCTGTAATAGCCTCAATCATTGTTAATTTAGCCATAATTATTTATTCTCCTTTGCTTCAAATTTACTAATTTGTTCTTGTGTTACAAAATCTGGTGTCTCATACATATTTTTTAAAAAATCTGAGATTTTTTGTTTTGGTTCTTGGTCAGCTAATTTAATGGCATCTCTAACTTCTTCTTTTGTCCTTTGAATAACTTCTTCTTCTTGTTCTTCTGACCAAAGTCCTTTAGCAGTTAGGTAGTTACGCATACGAATTAAAGGATCTTTAGCGCGCCATTCTGCTTGAGAGCCTTCTGCTTGGTAACGTTTTGGATCATCTCCAGAAAGGGTATGAGGACCAAAACGATAACAAACAGTCTCGATTAGTACCGGTCCATTACCTGCAATCGCATATTCCCTAGCAGCCTTTGTAACTGCATAAACAGCTAAAATATCCATCCCATCCACTTGAATACCAGGAATGCCGGCTGCTACAGCTTTTTGAGCTAAAGTCGGTGCGGCTGTTTGGACAGAACGGGGCGTTGAAATCGCCCAGCCATTATTTTGAACAACAAAGACAGCTGGTGATTGATATGCACCAGCAAAGTTAATTCCTTCATAAAAGTCTCCTTGTGAAGAACCACCATCACCCGTCCATGTCATCGCAATCGCTTGTCGTTTATTCTTTTTAATTCCTAAGGCAACTCCCGCTGCTTGAACATACTGTGCACCAATAATAATTTGTGGTGGATACGCCTTTAGGTCTTCATCAAAAGTTGATCCAGCTACATGTCCTTTTGACCATAGAAAAGCCTTATGTAAAGGAAGTCCATGCTTAATTAATTGAGGAACATCACGGTAACCAGGTAACAGTACATCTTCTTTTTCAGTAGCCAATACAGTACCTAATTGAGAAGCTTCTTGACCAGAAGTTGGAGCATAGAAACCTAAACGTCCTTGACGGTTAAGCGCTGTTGAACGCTCAAATAATTCGCGAGCCCAAACCATTTCTTCCATAAATTTAACCATGTCTTCCTCAGTAACATCACCTAAAAGATCTGGATTAACAATCTTCCCCGCTTCATCCATCACTTGAACCATTGAAAAATCAAAATTATCTGGCATCAATAATTCATCCATTGTCACTTTTGCTTTAGCTCGTGCCATTCTTTCACATTCCTTTCATTTTTTGTCCTTAATAACAGTTAAATTAAAACTGTAGCAATAATTGCTCATTTTCAACGATAACACCTTAGCTGCCCAATTGCAAGAAAAAAGATGAGTTATGCATACAATCACAATTAAATCATAGGTTTTTATAATAAACTTTGATAAAAAATGCACAAAGAACTCTGTTTTATCTGTTATAATTTTCAGTGATAATCTGTTATATTTAGTAATTTTTTATAAAACAGCTGTCAACCGTAAATGAAAATGTCCTGAAATTTTAAAAATTTGCGGGATAAAACT
>NZ_JBNUPG010000015.1:0-36354 GCF_050409545.1 Facklamia sp. P12932
GTGTCAGGAAGAAAAGAAAAGGAGACCAAGCAACCGTTAATTGCTTAATCTCCTTAGATAGCATAACCCTATTTGACATAGAGCCAAAATCAAAAGACTAGTTACTAACTCGCCTCTTACCTCAATCAGGGGTTTGTTCTTTAACTAGTCTTTTATTTTCTTCTATTATTCTTTATTCCCAGTGGTTAGCCACTATTTATAGCATCAAAACAGTATCATGAACCACTCGTACCCTTAGAGTAGTTAGTAAAATCAAGGGTTACAAAATCTCGGGACCTATTCCCACTCAATCGTTCCTGTCGGTTTTGGTGTGAAGTCATAAAGTACACGACTCACACCTGGCACTTCGTGGGTAATGCGATCAACAATCTGTTGCATAAGATCGAATGGAATGTTTTCGACGGTTGCTGTCATTGCATCTTTGGTATTGACAGCACGCACAATGACTGGCCAATCGTAAGTACGCTTACCGTCTTTGATACCAGTTGATTTAAAATCAGGTACCACGGTAAAATACTGCCATACTTTTTCAGCCAGACCGTTCTTAGCAAATTCTTCGCGTAAAATTGCATCTGATTCTCTGACTGCTTCTAAACGGTCACGAGTAATTTCGCCCAAACAACGAACGCCTAAACCTGGTCCTGGGAAGGGTTGACGGTAGACCATCTCATGAGGGAGTCCCAAAGTTTCACCAACTATACGCACTTCATCCTTGAAGAGAATCCGCACAGGTTCTACTAATTCAAAGTTCATGTCTTCTGGTAAACCCCCCGCATTGTGGTGAGCTTTGATGCCGTCTTCACTTTCTAAAATATCGGGCCAGATAGTTCCTTGAGCTAAGAAGTCTACGCCTTCTAACTTGCGCGCTTCTTCAGCAAAAACTTCGATAAATTCATTACCGATAATCATCCGCTTTTCTTCAGGATCAGTTACGCCTTCTAATTTCGTTAAGAAGCGCTCCACACTATCTGAATAAATTAAGTTGGCATCCATTTGGTTTTTAAAGACTTCAACCACTTGTTCTGGCTCGCCTTTACGCAATAAGCCATGATTGACATGGACACAGATTAATTGTTTGCCAATGGCTTTAATTAATAATGCAGCTACTACAGAGGAATCCACGCCTCCCGATAATGCTAATAGAACTTTCTTGTCGCCTACTTGTTCTCTGATTAAGGAAATTTGTTCTTCAATAAATTTCTCAGCCATCTCTGGGCTTGAAATACGTTCCATAGCTTCAGGTCTTCTTACTTCTACCATTGTATTCCTCCTAAATTTTATCTCTTGCGTTTATTCTATCATGCTTCAGCGAATGAAAGTATGTTTTTACAAGTTTTTATTCGGAATTTATCCTTTTTGTTCGCCTTTTAAATCTATTCAGCCAAAAGATAAGATTTAGTATTTTTTAACGTGAATATGGTCGATATAGTGATTAACCGACTTATGCAAGACCACATCCGCTCGTGAACGAGTTGGCTTAATATGTTGGATTAAGTTAGGCAAGTTGATGGTAAACCAAACATTATCTGCATAAGCGATGGCTTCTTCTCGACTCATATTACTCATTTTATGATAATAATTAGAAGAATCTGTTTTCGCCATTTGTAAGTGAACCAAGAATCGCTCAACAAACCACTTATGGATTAGTTCTTGTTCAGCATCCATATAGATCGAAAAATCAAAGAAATCACTGACATAGATTTGTTGATTGGAAGGAAGTTGCAAAACATTAATCCCTTCCACAATTAAAATATCCGGATTATTGATGATTTGATACTGACCTTTGACAATGTCATAACATAGATGGGAATAGGTCGGTACTGAGAAAGGAGAAGTCTGCGTCTTAATATGAGTCATAAATTCTAAGAGTAAGGACATATCATAGGACTCTGGAAAACCTTTACGGTGTAGCATCCCTCTTTGTTCTAGAACCTCATTTGGATAGAGAAAACCATCGGTAGTGATTAACTCCACTTTCCGTTTAGGGAAGGTCTCACTTAGCAATTGATGGAGCAAACGAGCCGTCGTTGATTTGCCAACAGCTACTGAACCTGAAATTCCAATGATGAAAGGCACCTTGCGGTATGCAAATGGGTCCACTTCCCCCATGGCAAAAAATTCCTGTTTAGCCATATTGTATTTCATGGTATGTTGAAAATCTGCTTCAATATAATGTAATAACGGACCATAAATTTCTCTAACATCTGTTTGCGTCAAACGGTCTTGGAGCGACACTAAACTAGCCAGCTCATCAATCGGTAAAATCTCTAAATTTTCCGATTGGAAAGCTTGCCATTCTTTACGATTATAGGTGGCATAATAATCGTTCATTGCAAAATACATATCTTCCTCCTACTGAAGTCTCATAATGAATTAATACAAACTTCTTGTAATATGTGTTAAAATACTCCAATGAAACAGTATTTTTTAATGGTTAATTTGGCTCTTATTTTAGCATAAGCGCTACCATTAATATATATCTTTTACAGAAAGGAGCTAGTTCATGAACCATTCATTCGGTAAACCTCATTATTCTTTGAAATCAACTTCAAGCAAAAAAAATAAGCTGGGCCTTGGATTTGCTCATTCTAAAATTATTTTAATGGGTGAACATGCCGTGGTTTATGACTATCCGGCCATTGCCATTCCTTTCAAACCCTGTCAGGTAAAAGTCCAAGTGACACCTTCTGCTTACGCTTATTCAACCATTGACTGTCCTTATTATAAGGGAGCTTTTGAACAAGCACCGGATCATTTAAATAATTTAAAGATGGCTTTAAAACTAACCTTAGACTCCAAACAACTACCCAAAAGACCACTTCATATTGAAATTCTATCTGAAATACCACAAGAGCGTGGTATGGGATCTTCAGCAGCTGTTTCTGTGGCTTTAATTCGAGCGGTTTGTGACTATTATGGTAAGACCATCAAGGATTATCACTTACGCATGATTACAAATGAAGCAGAAGTGATTGCCCATCAATCGACATCGGGGATAGATACCCTAGTAACTTCTTCCAATCGATCTATTATATACTGTAAGAGTCAGCAAGCTCGTGATTTTGATTTGGACTTAGAAGCTTATCTAGTAGTGGCTGATTCCGGTCAAGTTGGCCAGACCAAATTAGCTGTCAATCACGTTGCCCAACTAAGACAAAGTAAGGCTAGCTTTGTTAATGGCGCTATGGAAACGATTGGTTTTTTTGTGCGTCAAGCCTTCCTAGCGATTCGTAAAAAAGATCCACTTGAACTGGGTCGTTTAATGACTTACAACCACTATTATCTCAACCAATTAGGTGTTTCCAACCCTTCCCTTGACCACATCGTCAATGCCGCTTGGTTAGCTGGCGCTTTAGGAGCTAAATTAACCGGTGGTGGCATGGGCGGTTGCGTGATTGCCTTGGCTAAAGATCAAACTCATGCCCAAATGATTGCTGAATCGATGGAACAAGCCGGTGCAGAAAAAACATGGCTACTTAACCTTTCAAAAGCAGAACAAGCAAAGGAGTCACATCATGACTAAAGATTTTATTGCTAATTTTCAAGCCCATACTAATATTGCTTTAATCAAGTATTGGGGCAAACGCAATCAAGACTTGATGTTGCCAGTTACCTCTAGCCTTTCTTTAACGCTAGAGGCTTTTTATACGCAAACACAAGTGCATTTTTCTAAGAGTTATGACGAGGATCAATTTATCCTAAATGATCAAACTCAATCTATCCAAGAGCGGCAAAAGATTTCGCGCTTTTTAGACCCGTTTCGTCAAATCAAGAACACAGATTTAAAAGCACGAGTAATTAGTTACAACCACGTCCCCACTGCAGCGGGTCTAGCTTCATCGGCCTCAGCCTTTGCTGCTTTAGCCTGTGCCTGTAATGAGGCCTTAAATCTCAATCTATCTCAAGAAGAACTTTCAATCATGGCCCGCTTTGGTTCAGGCTCTGCCTCTCGCTCTTTATTTGGCGGCTTTGTGGAATGGGAAAAAGGACAAGGTGAGGACTCTCAATCGAGTTTTGCTCGTGCTTTTGATGATGCCGATTGGGACATTGGCATGATTGCTTTAGTAGTCAATCATAAGGCTAAAAAGTTTTCCAGCCGTCAAGCCATGCATCACACCATTGAAACTTCGCCTTTCTACGCTTTATGGGCAGAGGAAGTAGCTAAAGATTTAGCATTAATTAAGGCAGCCATTAAGGCTAGAGATATTCAAAAAATCGGTCAAATCGCTGAACATAATGCCATGAAGATGCATGCAACCATGTTGGCAGCTAATCCAAGCTTTAGCTACTTTCAAGCGGAATCCTTAAAGGCCATGGAAGCCGTTCGCCAACTGAGAAAGACTGGCTTAACTGCCTACTTTACCATGGATGCGGGACCGAATGTTAAAATCATCTGTCCCTACAGTCAAATTCCTGCCATTCAAGAAAAGTTGAGGCAAGACTTTCACCCGCAAACAATTATTGTCTCTCGCCCCGGACCTCAACCCTTCTCAATTCCGCTTATTAATCATTAGGAGGATCGTCATGAATCCTAAGCATTGCCTTCAATCATCACAAACTCAAACCATAAAAATCCCTGGCAAACTCTATATTGCTGGTGAATACGCTGTTTTGGCGCCTAAGCAAGCAGCTATCTTGATTGCAGTCGACCAGTACCTTGAGCTGACAATCCGTCAAAGGACTAAGAAAGGCTGGCTGATTGAAAACCATCAAGGAGGCTATGCGCCCCTTTGCTTAGAAACAGATGATTCGCACTTGAGAGTTGCAGAAGACTATTCCCTAGAAGAAGATCAACTGGACCAGTGGCGTTACGTGATAGAAGCAGCTAAGGTGACCCACACCTTCTTACAAGAATCGAACTTTAATAGTCGAAACTTTCATTTACACATTCGATCACAACTATTAAGTGACTCGGGTAAAAAATACGGTCTAGGCTCTAGCGGTGCCGTAACAGTCGGTACCATCCAAGCTATACTTAACTTTCACAAAATCAAGCTTTCAGCTGAGAGGCTCTACCGCCTAGCCGTTATCAGTCAACTGCGTCTAGGAGCTTCTGGTAGCTTTGGCGATATCGCTGCTAACGCTTTTGGTGGTTGGACCTATTATATGGCACCTGATCGCAAGCTTTTAAAAGAAATGATCACTAACGCTCCTTCGATTACGGCTTTATTAAAGCAAGAATGGCCAGATTTAACAATTGAAAACTTAGCCGTTTCTAAAGACTTGCAAGTCCTGATTGGCTGGACTCAGCATACGGCTTCTACCGACAATTTGGTCAAACAATTAAAAGACCAAATATCTGCTCAGCCACAAGCTTTCCAAGCCTTTATAGATCAAGCCCCTGCAGTCGTTCGTCAATTAAAAGATGGACTAATTAATAATCAAGCAGACCTGATCCAACAAGCCATCAGTAATTACCGTAACTTACTACTTGTCTTAGGTAAGGCTTATGACCTATCCATTGAAACGGCTGCTTTAAATCAGCTGATTGAAATTGGTAATCAACATGGCTATGCTAGCAAGAGTTCAGGGGCTGGTGGTGGAGATTGCGGTATTGCCTTAGGTTATGATATAAATACCAAGGAGAGCATTCTCAAGCAATGGAAAGTTCAAGGAATTGTGCCCCTAAATCTTCAAGTGGCCCCACAATCAAGCTCAGAAAGGATTGAATAGATAATGACTTCTTCTTTATCGACTAATCGTAAAGATGACCACCTGCGTTATGCTTTAGACCAACAAAAGACTAGAAAAAATAATTCCTTTGATGACGTCCGTTTTGTCCACCATTCACTGGGTCGTCTTCATATCCATCAAATTGATTTATCCACTCAATGGGCAGGTAAAAAACATTCTTTACCTTTTTATATAAATGCTATGACAGGTGGCAGTCCTAAAACAAAAAGTTACAATCAGCATTTAGCCCAAGTTGCTGCAAGTACTGGTTTAACCATGGCGGTCGGCTCTATTTCAGCTGCCCTTAAAGACCCTCAAGTGGCTGATTCCTTTACCATTATTCGTCAAATGAATCCCCAAGGCTTTATCTTAGCCAACCTGGGAGCCCATCATGATCTGGAAAATGCCAAAAGAGCCGTCGACTTAGTTCAAGCCGATGCCTTACAGATTCATTTAAATACCGCTCAAGAGGTTGTAATGCCAGAGGGGGATCGTGATTTTTCAAACTGGAAAGAAAACATTCAAAAAATCGTTGATGACCTAGGATTGCCTGTTATTGTTAAAGAAGTTGGCTTTGGTATGAGTCAAGAGACCCTTCAAGAACTAAAGGAATTAGGGGTCCAAACGGTGGACCTAGGTGGACGTGGTGGCACCAACTTTGTTCAGATTGAAAATCAGCGCAATGACCAGCTAGACTTTTCAAGCTTGACCAACTGGGGGCAAACCAGTGTAGAAGCTTTGCTAGAATCGCTGAATTTTCAAGATCAAATCAACATTTTAGCTTCGGGTGGTATCCGCGACTTTTTAGACATCGTCAAAGCTTTAGCTTTGGGCGCTAAAAGTTGTGGGATTGCAGGCAAGTTTCTGCATTCGGTGGACCAATTAGGTGTTGATGCGACCGTTGATTGGGTAGGCGATTGGGCCTCAGCCCTTAAACGAACCTTACTCCTCCTATCGTGTCAATCAATTGAAGATTTGCGCAAAACAGATTTAATCCTCAGTGGCGAAAGTTACCATTGGGCTACAGCCAGACAGCTTGATGTCAACGCTCTTGCCCAACGCAGTCGAAAAAGCGAAACTTTCAAGACTTAATTTTTTTAATGTTTATTTTTGTTAGACGCTAAGACATAAGCATGCCCATTTTAGAAGCACCTTGTGTAACATATGTTTGACAACTCTAGACAATAATTTTTTTAATGTTTATTTTCCTATTGACAATTCCTTTGATTCATTTTATACTCTTAACAATTTGAAACGATCGCTTTAAACATGTTCAGAGAAGCATGAAAGAAGATCCACACCCTGAGTATGCCTTTGGGCATGCTTTTATGGATATATCTTTTATGCCTAACCGAATATGTGGTTAGGCGTTTTTTATTAGAAAGGTGGACTTTATGGAACTCAATCCTCAACTACCCATTATTGCGCTTGATTTTGCCAGTGATCAAGAAATCTTAGACTTTTTAAAGCTTTTACCCCAAGGTCCCCATAATATAAAAATCGGCATGGAAGTTTTCTATTTGGGAGGCCCTCAACTTTTAGAAACCATTTCCAGTCAGGGTCATGCTGTTTTTCTTGACCTTAAACTCCATGACATCCCTAACACCGTGATGAGATCCATGCGAATTCTCGCTCAATTGGGTGTAGCCATGGTTAATGTCCATGCGGCAGGTGGACTTAAAATGATGGAAGCAGCCAAAGAAGGTCTGATACAAGGGACACCTTCTGGTCAAAAAGAACCCCTTTTGATTGCAGTCACTCAACTGACTTCTACTTCTAACCAACAAGTGGAAGAAGAACAACTGATTACTGCCGGTTTAGAAACTTCAACCTTACACTATGCCAAATTAAGTCACCAAGCAGGCCTTGACGGTGTAGTTTGCTCACCCCATGAAGCTAAGGCGATCAAAGAGGTCACTCATACTAACTTCCTAACGGTTACACCAGGAATACGCCCACAAACGATAAATCGTACGGATGACCAGCACCGTATCGCTGATGTCCAAACTGCTGTTAAAAATCTCAGTGATTATCTCGTGATTGGTCGTCCAATTACCCAGGCAGATAATCCAAAAGCGGCTTACATGGACATAGTTAAAAAAATAGCTGAAGCACAAAAATTATTAAAATAGGAGGTCATCATGGAAAACGTTCATCAAACCAGCAGTAAAGAAAAGATTGCTAATATCCTCTTGGATATTGAAGCAGTTAAAATCAGCTTAGATCCCCCTTTTACCTGGTCAAGCGGTTTAAAATCACCCATTTATTGTGATAACCGCCTAATTATTAGCCATCCGCAAAGCCGGCAGCTTTTAATTGAAGCTATGGTAGCAGCCGTTAAAGAAAACTTTGCACAGGTCGAAGTGATCGCGGGTACAGCTACTGCTGGTATTCCTCACGCTGCTTTCTTGGCACAAGAATTAAACTTACCAATGATTTATGTGCGGTCTAGTCCTAAAGGACACGGCATGCACAATCAAATTGAAGGTCACTTAAATCCAGGACAAAAAGTCCTAATGATTGAAGACTTGATTTCAACCGGTGGGAGCGTCATTAAAGCGGCTCACGCCGTTCAAAATGCTGGCGGTCAAGTGATTGGGGCCCTAGCTATCTTTAATTACTTATTAGATGCTGGTCGTCAAAATTTTGCTAAAGAATCTTTCCCGCTAGTCACCCTGAGTGATTATGCCACTCTGATCGATACGGTTACCCAAAAACCTGATTTTGCAAGTCATAAGCAAAGCTTAGCCAATTGGTACAAAGATCCTCAAGCTTGGAGTCAAGCTTTTAACTAAAGTCAAAATATTAATTAAAAAAGTCCGTGAACTTTTATTAAGGAGAGTTGTTATGAAAACTATAAATTATGATCGTCGTGCCCTCATTACTTCAATGATTGCCTCTGGTTTAGATGATGTCAATGTGATGTTTTTGGCCTTTTCCCTATCCTCTATTATTGCTGATTTGAATATTTCCTCTACTCAAGCCGGTTGGATTGGAACCATTACTAACTTCGGAATGCTGTTTGGGGGACTTGTCTTTGGGGTCTTAGCAGACCGCTATAACAAATATAAAGTATTAAAATGGACCGTCGCAATTTTTTCTGTAGCCACAGCCCTTATCTTCTTTAGTCAAAGCATCAATAGCCTTTTAGCTTTACGCTTCTTAGCTGGTATTGGAGTTGGTGGTGAGTACGGTGTTGCCTTAGCAATCATGGCGGGTATTGTACCAAGCAACAAAATGGGTCGTATCTCCTCACTGAATGGTGTCATGGGACAAATCGGTTCGATTACATCCGCTGTTTTAGCCAGCTTAATTGCACCCGTCTTTGGTTGGAGAGGACTTTTCGCTCTAGGTGTTCTGCCGTTAATCTTAGTGGCTTACATGCACTTTATGATTAAAGAAGATCAAATCACTGATCGTGGTAGCCAAAAAGTCGACCGTCAACAAGCAGGTAAAATCTCTGACCTCTTCAAAACACCTGCTCTAGCCCATCAAACCATCGCTTTAATGGTGATGACTTCTGTTCAAATTGCTGGTTACTTTGGAATGATGAACTGGTTACCAACTATGATGCAAGGTAAATTAGGGATCAGCCTGGGTAACTCTAACCTTTGGATGATTACTACTATTGTAGGAATGTCGATCGGTATGTTAGTCTTCGGTTATTTTCTAGATATGTTTGGTCCACGTTTAGTTTATGGCATTTTCCTCATCCTATCAGCTATCTCGGTTTTCGCTTTTACTTATGTCAATTCTGCCTTAAGCCTTTTACTTGGCGGTGCTCTAATGGGCTTCTTTGTTAATGGAATGTTTGCCGGCTATGGCGCTATGGTTACGCGCTTATACCCCCTTCAAGTCAGAGCAGTAGCTAATAACATCATTTTAAATGTTGGTCGTGCAATCGGTGGTTTCTCTTCTCTCATCATTGGAATGATTTTAGAAAACTATGCGATGCGTGCAGTTATGTTTTTCCTAGCCAGTCTATATATTATATCCTTCTGCTTTATGATTTCGATTAAAAACCTCAAGCAAGAGAGATATCAAACCATCCATACAAACAGCCCTGCACTTGAACCAGCTAAAGCTTAAGACAATTTAGTAAAGCCCTCGACTTAAAGCGTCGAGGGCCATTAAATTTTACCAATTAAAAAGGTTCAGCCTTAAAGACTGAACCCCAAGTGGTAAATTTACTCACCAATTGTATGATAGCGTTGGAAAATTTTCTTTAAAGGGAAATATAAAACTGGCACTAAAATTGCTGTAACAAGTCCTGTAAAAAGACTGGCTGGCATGGCTGAAATCGCCATCGCAATTGCTGCAGAAGATGTGGCTCCTAAGATCATTTGATTGATAATATGCTTACCAAAGATTAATACAATCTTAGTTAATGCTCCTACGATTCCTAATGTCACAATATGACTCATACTATCCTTTTTATGGAAGAATTTATTATATATGAATGAGACCATAATCAAAACCAAGAGGTTTTCTAAAAGGGTAAAATGAACGACATAGAAATAACCATTCAAGCTATCAAAGAGGAAAAGCCCTATTAAAGCAGCAGCCGTACCACGTTTGAACCCCATTAGTAAAACTGCTAAAATCACCAAGGCATTCCCTGGATGAACAAAAGAATTAGAGATGGCGGATGGCATCGGGACACGGATAAAGGTAATCGCAGCGATGATTAAAGCAGCATAAATCCCGATTTGAACATACTTAAACGTTTTGTTATTTGACATAGTAACTTCCTTCTTCTTGCGTATTTTAATCAATTGTTTTATAAATTAAAGGTAATTCTTTGGCTGTATCAGCGATTTGAATAGCTTGGTCTAGTCGCTTCAAGCAGTCATCAATATCTTCCCGATTGGAATGGATGATTGCGAGTGGATCTCCTTCTTGAACAGGATCTCCTACCTTAGCTTTTAAGACAATTCCTACTACTGGATCAATTTCATCTTCTTTAACCGCACGACCCGCTCCTAAAACCATCGCTGCTTCACCCACTAAATCGGCTACCCAGTGACTAACTACACCTGATTTTTTAGCTAAATACGGAATTTGATACTTGGCTTTACCTAATTGTTCCGGATTATCAATGAATGAAGCATCTCCTCCTTGAATCTCAATAAATTCACGGAATTTTTCTAAGGCTGCTCCTGAGTCAATCTGCGCTTGCAACATTTCAATACCTTCTGGCAAACTTTTTACTTTCTCAGCAGACAAGAGCATTTGTGATCCAAGATTCAGACAAAGCTCCGTTAGATCTTGCGGACCTTTACCTTTTAAAGTTTCCACAGCTTCATTGACCTCTAAGGTATTACCAATTGCAAAGCCTAATGGCTGATCCATATTAGATAAGATGGCTACTGTTTTACGACCTAAATGATTGCCTATTTCAACCATGGTGTTGGCCAACTCTTCGGCCATCTCGATTGTCTTCATAAAGGCGCCGTCGCCTACTTTTACATCTAGGACAATTGCATCAGCACCCGAAGCAATTTTCTTAGACATAATGGAAGATGCAATTAAAGGAATAGACTGGACAGTAGAAGTGACATCTCTTAAAGCATACAGCTTTTTATCAGCTGGGGTTAAATCGCCAGTTTGTCCGACCACGGCCACTTGGTGTTGGTTTACTTGAGCAATAAAGGCGGCCTCAGCGATTTCAAAATTAAAGCCCTTGATTGTTTCAAGTTTATCCAGCGTACCGCCCGTATGGCCTAAACCACGCCCTGACATCTTAGCCACCGGAACACCACAAGAAGCTACTAAGGGAGCTAGGACTAGAGTGGTTGTATCTCCAACACCTCCGGTCGAATGTTTATCTACTTTGATGCCTTTGATAGCAGAGAGATCGATCTGATCGCCTGATTCAACCATAGCCATGGTCAAATAACTAACTTCTTTAGCATTCATGCCATTAAAGTAAACTGCCATATTCAAGGCGGCCATTTGGTAATCAGGAATTTCTCCCTTAGTAAATCCGTTAATAATATATTGGATTTCAGCTTGGGTCAATGCTTGATTTTCTTGTTTTTTATGGATTAAATCTACCATTCTCATACTTCATCATCCTTAATATTGTCTAATTTACTTCACCACTACGTTCGATTTTAATAATTTCTCCATCAGCTTGAGCAACCAGAATGATATCGGCATAATTTAAGAAAAGGCCATGCTCAACTACTCCAACCTTAGACTTGATCTCGGCTGCCAACACTTGGGGATTAGGAATCTCTTCTAAATGGAGGTCAATGATATAATTGCCGGAATCGGTAATGAAAAGCCTGTCATCTTCAATTTTTCTAAAGCTTGGTTTCATCCCAGCGCTTTTAAAAGCATCATAAACTTTCCATGAGCCAAAGCGAACTACTTCTACTGGAAGAGGAAATTTCCCTAATTGGTTAACTAATTTACTCTCATCCATAATCCAAATAATCTTATCACTGTTTTCAGCAATAATTTTTTCATGCAAAAGCGCACCACCACCGCCTTTAATACCGGCGAATTGACGAGTTGTTTCGTCCGCTCCATCTACTAACAGATCGATACGATTGACATCTTCAATTTCTTTTAAGGGTAAGCCTAATTTTAAAGCCTGTTCAGAAGAGCGATCAGAAGTAGAGACTGTTAAAATATTATCGAGTTCTCCTGCTTGGAAACGGCGTCCTAGCTCTTCAATAAACCAATATGCCGTTGAGCCAGTCCCTAATCCGACCACCATACCATCTTCAACATAAGAGGCTGCATATTTGCCCACTCGTTTTTTTGCTTCTTCCATCTTATTCGATTCCTCCATTATCCAATGTATTGTGCAATTTCACGTATATACTCTACCATATTCGCTATTTGCTTTAAATCCTCTTTTTCAGCCGTTCCTCCATGATAATCCAACAAATGCCATTCCTCGGGGCCCAAAATCACATCATCCAGGCTAGTGCCTGGTTGACGCTTCATTCTTTTGGAAGCTAAGTACATTAAAGAAAAGCGCTTAGAGGCAATTCGACCACGATAATGAAAGGTTGCTAATTGTTGATAGACTCTAGCTGTAAAGGTTTCTTTTAATAGTTTCGTAAAGTTGGTAAGATTTGGGGTAGAAATGCCCACAGTGAATAAGACCCAACTCGGTTCGCGGTAGCGATTCATCAACTGATTAATCAAAGTCGACTTAAAAATCCTTCCGGAGAAAACAAAGGTGCCTACAATAATTAAATCATAGTGGTTCAAAGTAGTTCGATCAACCTCACTTAAAGCTACCATCGGAAAGTCAAAGACTCTTTGGAGGGCTCTAGCATAAATTAAGGTAGATCCATAAGGTGATTCATAAATAATTAAACTTTTCATATATTCCCCCCTCTATACCTATTACTTTAGCTATTATAGCACAGTTTAAGACAATGTGTTAATCGCTTACAAGATTATATTAATGATTCTTTCGCATCTTTCCTCATTTTTGATATACTAGAATTATTAATCCGATAAAGGAGGCAATTGAATGCCACAAACAATCCACTTAGAGTGTCCAGTATGCCAAGCTAAGCAGGAACATATCATCGAAACTGCTATCAATAGTCAAAAACACCCCGAATTAAAACAACAACTATTAGAAGGTCAGCTTCTAGCCTTTGAATGCGATCAATGTGGGGCCAAAAGACAAATAGAAACTCAAATTCTCTATCATGATCCAAAACTCAAGCTTTTGATATATTTAGCACCTAATTTTAAAGAAAATCGCGAAAAAATATTAAAAGGTCTTAGCTTAATGACAGCTGAGGAAGGGATTGATATTAGTGATTATCATTTAAGAGTTGTAACTTCAGCCCCTCAACTGATTGAAAAAATCCAGATTTTTGATCGAGGATTTAATGATCAGGTAATGGAAGTTGTAAAAGTATTAACAGATGGCCTATTTGCTCAACAGGAACCGAATCGAAAAGTACTTAACCGCTTCTTTATTCACAAAGATAATCAAGATAAATTCCTTTATCTTACAGAAGATGAGCAGCTTATGGTTGATTACCATCCATCGCTTACAGACTTCATTCTTGATAAGTTTGCTAAAGAATTAAAAAACGATTATCTCGGGCAATTTATTATGGTGGACTATGAATGGGCAAGCAATATTGCCAATCACCTACCCGGACCAGGTCAGCCAATGTTAGATGAAGAATAGGTCTTATCACCATTCCCCAACAATTTACACACTCAAATCGAGAACAGCCTACACAAGCATGTGCAGGCTGTTCTTTTATATTATCAGACTCATTTTTAAATAATTATCCTAGTCATCTTCTTCAAAAAGCTTCTCTTCTCTCACCAAATATATAGGTCGTCGTTTATCTTCGGTAAAAATTTTAGAAATGTACTTGCCAATAATACCTAAGCATAAAAATTGAAAGCCACCCATAAATAATATTAATAAGGCCAAGAGACTGATCGCAGAAGCGCTTACTTGATAAAGTAAAAAAGCCACTAGTAAGTAGATACCCCAAACCAAAGCTGTGCCAATACTGAAAAGACCTAAGAAACTAGCAATTGTTAATGGAAAGTCCGAAAAAGAAATTAAGCCATCGATAGCATAATCGAACAAACTTCTAAATGACCATGAGGATTGACCAGCAATGCGTTTAATATTAGGGTATTCTAAATATTTCACTTTAAAACCAACCCATGAGAAAATCCCTTTTGAAAAGCGATTATACTCACCCATAGATACAACAGCATCTACGACTTGTGCCTTCATCAAACGATAATCTCGCGTACCTTCTGCTAACTCAAGGCGCGAAATTAAATTATTCAATTTGTAAAAAAGGCGGGCAAAAAAAGAACGAACAACTGGTTCGCCTTCTCTAGAAGTCCTTCTGGTTGCTACCACATCGACATTTGGATCTAGAATCATTCGATACATATCTACTAACATCATCGGTGGATCTTGTAAATCCGCATCCATAATTGCAACATACTCACCTTTGGCGTGTTTCAAGCCGGCATAAAGACCTGCTTCTTTACCAAAATTGCGTGAAAAAGATAGGTATTCAATGCTGTCTGGATATTGCTGAACCACTTCTTTAATAGCATTTAGGGTTTGATCGGTTGACCCATCATCTATTAATAGTAATTCAATTTCAACTTCTTTTAGGTCTTTTTGAACTTTTAAAATTGCCTCAATAAACGGCTGGATTGTCTTTTGTTCATTATAACAAGGAACAACAACAGTCATTACATTTTTTCTAACCAAAAAGATTCCTCATTTCTTAATACTTGCTAATTAAATTTGCAAGTCACTTGTCCTATTATTATATATCAAATTCACATCAAACTGTCTATTATTAAAATTTTTTCATAAAACAGTCGATCCCACGGTGCCCTTTTAAAAAAATAAACTTAAACACCCATAAATAAATTAGTGTTTAAGTTTATTGTTAAAGATTAAAACCATCTTAATTGCTAAGAACAGTTAGATGTTTTTAAGTGATGGCTGACTCAACTCTTTGGCTTCAATGGAATACTCGAACAACCACTCGCACTTGGGTATGGGGTCAGCCAATTTAAATACTAAGATCCACTCACCTGATGGAAGAATGCCTGGACGTGTTCCACTGCTTGATTCTAACTCATCAAGACTTAGAATAATCCGTCGACCTTGACAAACATTTTGAATATCGATTCTTAAATTATAGTGTGAATCATAAGCCATTAATGAGTCAATCGCATAATCCCCCAGATAGGTATTGAATTCAAACACTAAATAACTAATAGTAGCTGGAAGCTCTAAGCGTTCAATGATAAAAGAAGCTGATGGGTCTTCATAATCTTTAATAGTTAACCGCTTATTAACAAGTTGCAAAACGATCTCTCCCTTCCAATCATAAATCCTTAATAAGTTTAACCGTTGATTATGAATTTTGTAGCCTATTTACTGTTAAGTTTATGTAAATTTATACTCTCAATAAAGAATTAACGCGGTTCTAATTTAATACGTAAATATTCATCATTATATTCGATCAATTTTTCTTGACCAAGGTTACGATAAATTTCTAAATGATCAATAATTTCTTGCGGAGGATAAAAGGCCGGATCGGCAATTACTTCTGGATCCATTAAATCAATGGCATCCTTATTAGGGGTAGCGTATCCAATATATTCAGCATTTCTAGCTGCTATATCTGGGCGCATCAAGAAATCCATTAAAGCGTGTGCACCTTCGAGATTTTTTGCACCTTTAGGAATGGCCAAGGTATCAAACCAAATGTTAGACCCTTCTTTCGGAACCATATAGGCTAAATTTTCATTGTCATACATAGCCATGGCAGCTTCGCCTGAATAAGTAACGGCTATTGGGGCTTCTCCGATTGTCGCATACATTTTAATTTCATCTGCAAGTAAAGCCAGGATATTAGGCATTAATTGTTTCATCTTTTGAGTGGCCTTAGCAATAAGTTCACTATCTGTTTCATTAAGTGAATGCCCTTCTGATTGCAGACCAATCCCAATCACTTCACGGGCGCCATCAATTATCATAATCTTATTACGATATTCTTCTCGCCAAAGGTCATTCCAACTGGTAATTTCGTCTTCCGCAATTTGACTGCTATCATAAAGAATGCCTAAAGTACCCCAAAAATATGGCACTGAATATTGATTGCCTCGATCAAAAGGCTGGTCCAGAAATTCTTCATCAATATGTTTGAGATTAGGTAAGCGTTTATGATCAATTTTTTCTAATAAATCCATTTCCATCATTGTTTCTACCATGTATTCACTCGGCCCAATTAAATCATAATTGGTACCAGCTTGTTGAATTTTTGTGAGCATGGCCTCATTAGAATCAAAGGTTTCATAAACTACCACATAACCCGTTTCTTCTTCAAACTCATCGATTAAATCAGGATCAATATAATCGCCCCAATTATAAAAATTGACAATATTACTCTCGCCCGTTAATCCTTGACTAGATTGTAGGTAGTAACGCCCAACAAACATCACAGCCACTGCAAGTAGAATGGCAATCATTACTTTTACTAATGCTTTCATTACTAACCTCCTCTAGCTTGACGCATTTTAAGTGCTGCTTTTCGCTGTTCTCCGACCCTGAGCGTGTAATAGCCAAAGACTAAAAGTAAAGCTAACAAGAACATTAAAGTAGAGAGCGCATTAATTTCCAAGCTTACCCCTGTTCTAGCACGTGAATACACCTCAACTGATAACGTTGAGAAACCATTCCCAGTTATAAAGAAAGTAACAGCAAAATCATCTAAGGAATAGGTGAAAGCCATGAAGTAACCGGCTAAAACACCACTTTTAATGGAAGGTAAAATAATTCTTGATAGAATCTGATTCTGGTTGGCTCCCAAGTCTTGAGCTGCCGTAATCATGGCTGGATTCATTTCATAAAGTCTTGGCAAGACCATTAAAACCACTATCGGCACATTAAATGCAATATGTGATAACAAAACAGTGGTGAAGCCAAATTCAAACTTTAATAAGAATGAAAACATCAAGAGAAAGCTAGCTCCCATCATGACATCGGGTGTAACCATTAAGACTGAATTTAGATTAAGAATAGCTTGACGACTACGATTAGAACGATAGTAATAAATAGCTATCGCTCCTAGAGTGCCAATGATGGTTGCAATTAAAGCGGATAAAAGAGCGATAATAAAGGTGTTTAAGATGAAGGTCATCAGACGTTTATCTTCAAAAAGGGTTTGATAATGCTCTAGCGTAAAACCAGAAAAGTTAGTCATGTCTCCACCAGCATTAAAGGAATAAAACATTAAATAAATCAAAGGTGCGTACATTAATAAAAAGACAAACGCAATATAAAGGGTAGAACCCATTCTTTTTTTAGTTTTATGCATCTTGACCACCTCCTGCCTTAGAACGATCCCTAGTAGTAAATAGAATGATGAACATAATCAACATTAAAACTACACCGATGGTTGATCCCATCCCCCAATCCTGGGTCACTAAGAAATGCTGCTCAACAGCCGTACCTAAAGTGATTACACGGTTTCCTCCAATTAAGCGGGTAAGCATGAAAAGAGAAAGAGAAGGAATGAAGACCGCTTGGACACCCGAGCGCACTCCTCTCAGTGATAAAGGAAAAATCACACGCCGAATGATGGTCATCTTAGATGCTCCCAAGTCATAGGCCGCTTCTAATAGACTGGGTTGAATCTCATTGATTGAGTTGAAAATCGGCAAGAACATAAAAGGCAACTCAATATAAGCTGCTACTAGAAGGAAGGAAACATCAGTAAACAGCAACTGTTGTCTACCGAAACCAAGCGCTTCAAAGAAATTATTTAAAGGACCCGAATTACCTAAGATGCCTATGAAGGCATAGGTTTTAAGCAATAAATTAATCCATGTTGGTAAAATAATCAGCATCAACCACAAGTCTTTATTTTTGCTTTTAGAAAGAATATAAGCTAGTGGGTAGGCTAATAAAAAAGTGAATAAAGTTACAAGAAAGGCATACCAAAAGGAAGACAGAGTCATTCGGATATATTCCATTGAAGTGAAAAAATGCTGGTAGTTAGCTAGGGTAAATTGTCCATCAATGCCTATAAATGACCGTTGAAAAAGCACTAGTAAGGGAGTAATCACAAAGATGGCTAGCCATAAATAATAAGGGATAGCCAACAAATGAATATTAGTCTTCTTCATTTTCCCCCTCCTCATATTGCTCTAAACGAGCGTCAAATTCCTCCTCTGTTTCATTAAATCTCATAACATGAATTTCATCCGGACCAATTTGCAAGCCGATTTTTTGTCCAATATCAACCTTCTCTGTTGTGTGAATCATCCATTCGTTTTGCTCATCATCATAGGCAATAATTTCATTGAACATCCCTCTAAAGAGCATAGTATCAACTGTTGCGTTAATCTGACCCTGATTAGGAGCAGTGATTTTTACATCTTCTGGTCGAATCACAACCTCTACTGCTTCGCCTTTAGGAATCCCTGCATCCTCACAATCGAATTCATGACCGACAAATTTAACCCGGTAATCAGCCATCATGGTTGCATCAATAATATTTGATTCTCCAATAAAGTCAGCAACGTATCGATTAATCGGCTCATCATAAATATCTGAAGGCGTACCCGATTGCACAATTTCTCCTCTATCCATAACAAAAATCCAATCAGACATAGCTAAAGCTTCTTCTTGATCATGTGTGACAAAAACGAAAGTAATCCCTAGACGCTGTTGTAATTCACGTAATTCATACTGCATATCGGTTCTTAATTTTAAGTCTAAAGCTGATAAGGGCTCATCTAAAAGTAGAACGTCCGGCTCATTGACCAGTGCGCGTGCAATCGCTACCCTTTGTTTTTGACCACCTGACATTTCATTAATATTTCGTTCTTCATACCCATCTAACCGCACCTGCTTAAGCGCAGCTTGAACTTTGTTTTTAATGATTTGTTTGTCAACATTTTTGACAGATAAACCAAAGGCAATATTATCAAAAACATTCATATGTGGAAAAAGTGCATAATCTTGAAAAACGGTATTAACTTTACGTTTATTAGCCGGAATGTTGGTTACTTCATTTCCTTCAATCGATACTGTCCCTTCACTTGCTTGAGTAAAGCCTGCGATAATTCTTAAAATTGTTGTTTTACCGCATCCTGATGGTCCAAGCAAAGTATAAAACTGTCCTTGTTCCAACTCCATATTAATATTTTTTAATACCATTTGATCATCAAAGTGCTTTGAAACGTTCTTTAACTCGACACTTAGTAATGCTTCACTCATGCTTGACACCCTCTTTTGTATTTTTTGAAGGAAACCTTCCGCCCGATTATATCATGTTATACTCACGCTTTGTAAGTTAGATTTTAAAATAAAAATCGACAAACATTAATATTCAGTAATCTATCTGTAAACATTAAAAAAGCCACATGTGCACATGTGACTCCTAATCTATAAATAAATTATTCGACATCCTCACCAATAATACGGACTTCTGTTTCTAGACATACTTGGTTCTTTTCCCAAATAGTTGCTTGGATAAAAGCAATTAAGTCAGTATAGTTTGTTGCCGTTGCATTATCCACATTGACAATAAAGCCTGCATGCTTCTTAGACACTTCAGCTCCACCGATACGATAGCCCTGTAGACCAGCATCTTGGATTAACTTCCCTGTATAATAACCTTCAGGTCTCTTGAAAACAGATCCACATGAAGGATATTCTAAAGGCTGCTTGGATTGGCGTAAATGTGTTAGATGATCCATTTCTTCTTCTATATGTGCAAAGTCACCAGCTTGCAATTTAAAACGAACAGATAAAATCAAATCATTTTGCTCTTGAAAAACAGAATGGCGATAAGAAAAATGACAGTCTGGATTTTTAAAGGTTTTAATTAAGCCATCACGACTGATTACATCGACTTCATCAATGACATCTTTGACTTCTCCGCCATAGGCCCCCGCATTCATATAAACAGCCCCACCGATCGAGCCTGGTATACCACAAGCAAACTCCAGGCCTGTAAGTGAATGTTCGAGCGCTAAGTGAGTTAGTTTAATCAATGACGCCCCTGATTCCGCTTCAAGGATGTTAGAATCGATGCGTCGCATCGACTTCATCTCAGTCATCATGATGACAACGCCACGAATGCCACCATCTTTTACTATTAAGTTGGAAGCATTACCTAAAACCGTTAAATCTAACGGCTGATTTTTTACATAGTTCACAATGGTTTCCACTTGAAAGCGATCATGAGGAAAGACCAAATAATCTGCCTTACCACCTGTTTTTGTATAAGTATATTTTGATAGAGGCTCATCTTTTAATATTTTGATGTTAGGAAATTTTTCTAGTAAATTCATTTTATTTTCCCCTTCAGTATAATCGTCATTCCATTCTAGTTAAAAGGATGTCACTTGTAAAGTGGCACCCTTTTATGTAAGCGATTTACGCAAGATTTTTTTCCATAGTATAGACATCGTAATAAAAATGACCATGTCTTAAACGCTGACTTAAAGTTCCTTTGATATCAAATCCAAACGATTTATAAAGTCGGACAGCCCGTTGATTTTCAGTGACCACTTCTAAAGTTAAAATTTTTAAATCAACTTTTTTGGCAAAATCAATTAATTCTTGCACAATCATTTTGCCAATACCATAGCCCCAATATTCTTTCACAATCGATACTCCTATTTCAGCGATATGGTCTTGCTTGTGACTTGAGAAATTAGCTAAATTACCGATTCCAATAACTTGATCGTCAACTTCAATAATTAATAATAATGATTTTTTAGCCAACAGGTAGTTTCGAATCAATTCTTTTTCTTGCTGAACATCCAGAGATAATCCTTCAGGTCCGGTTGTAAGATAATTGGTATCTTTACCGATATGTCTCATTAATCCTAAAATGGCGCGAGCATCTTTGACTTGGGCTTGACGAATTGACAGTTGAATCTCTTCTTCGACCATTTCGACTTGTTTTTCTTGGTCTGGATTTTCTCGATAAGACATTGTTTAATCGCCCCTTTCTATATGATCTCTAAACTTTTGAAAGATGATTTGATGCTTATTATCTGCTTGTGGCGATAAACTTATTTCTATTTGACGTTGGTTTTGATCCAATAATTTGAAAGCTATCTCTATATGACTTTTCGGTAAATAATCTGTAATAAATTGTGGCCATTCAACCAGACAAATAGACTGTCGATCGAAAAACAAATCAAAATCAACAGTATCCGCTCCACCTTCTTCTAAGCGATATGCATCAATATGGACCACTCGCTCAGCTACTTGCTGAAGTTCATATTCTTTAACTATGGTATAAGTCGGACTTTTAATGGCTCTATCAATTCCTAAAGAACGCCCAAAAGCCTGAGTAAAAGCTGTTTTCCCCGATCCCAATGGACCTGAAAGCAAAATAAGACTTCCTGGTTGAATGACTTTAGCTAATATTTTAGCCAGGCTTTTTGTATCCTCTAAGTTATGACTTGTAAAGTTTATCATCTTTTTTCCCCATTCACTTGCTGATAGATTAAGTATAACGAAGATTCCGGCAAACATCGAATTATTTGACTTTAGAGGTGATTATTGCTAATTTTATAGTAATAGAAAACGAGGAGGTCAGTTGATGAAAAAAATACTACAAATATCCACAGCACTTATCTTAACCGTTTTTTTAGGCGCTTGCGATATGTTGCCTGGAAATGATAAAGCAAAGGTAGAAAATGCCCCTACCGAAGAGGTTACTACTAATGAAGAAGAAAAAACAGATACTACCATGGCTGCTGAAGAAACCACAATGGAAGAAACTACTGTTGAAACAGCTGCTAATGATGCTGAGGGACTAGAAGGTACTGCAACAATCATTATTAACCAAGAATCGGGAGCCCCTCTTGAATATGAAGTAAATAATATCGGTGGTGTGAGTGTTCTAGAGGCTATGTCTGCGATTGAAGAGTTAGAATTCAACTTCAATGAAGATGAAGGTGTTGTTGATATTATTGATGGTGTAGAGAATGACTACGCTCCAAACACTTGGGTGTATTTAATTAACAAGCAATTTGCCGAGCTGGGTGTTGTTTCTCAAAAATTAGAAGACGGTGATGAAATCGAATGGTATTATGGTACTATCGATGATATTCCTGTTACAATTATTCCAGCAGAATAATCAAAAAAGCTATTAAATGCTATAAATGTAAGAAAACCACTCTTCTGGAAGAGTGGTTTTAAATTACCTTATTTTTTACGAACGAAGTAACCGGCGATGCCGAATAAAGTAAGGCTTATACTGTACATGACCAGCTGATCACTTTCCCCAGTGTTTGGAAGTGTATCCTTCGCTGAATCAGTGGCTTGAACTTGATGATCCTTTACGACTGGTTGTGAAGAAGGGCTATTGGATAAATGATTGTCTTCAGCCTGTTCTTCAATATTGCTTTGGTCATCCAAGTCCTCAATTTGAGTATCTGCCCCATTTCCTACTGTTTCATCCGCTCCCGGAAATGGATTTAAGATGTTGTCTGTATCTGGCTCCACATCTGGATTTGATTCCTTATCATCACTCGGACGATTATAGTAGGTAATAAAGCGATTGCTTTCTTCTAACAGTTTCCCAATTTGTAGTAAACTGCGGTCGTTTTTAGCAAATGTGTTGAACATTACACCCATCGGCAGTCCTTTATCTGTCAAATATGTTGGTAAGCTCAGTGCAGGTGTACCAGTTAGATTAGCCAATTGAGTGTAAGGAGTCAAAGTCCACGCTGGTAACCATTGATCATAAATTACTTGTAATTTTTCAACTTTACTCAAACCAGACATGTCTTCCATTACTTCAGCCAGCTCTGGACTAATATGATTATAATCAGCCTTTGGAGCTGGGTAAGCATTAGTAGCTGTTAATAAAAATGGATATTTTGAATAGAAAGCGTTCATATCTTCTGTCACTTGATGGATATAGTCCCAAGCTCCAGCTACATCTTCTTTAGTTAAATCCTTTGATGTTTGGTATAAAGCCCAAGTTAGCAATTCCACATCTTCTCTTTGAATTGGTCGACCAAGTGGTCTCTTTGCTATGTAGTCCAAAGAGCCAGCAGTCGAAGAAGCAAGAATATAGTATTGCTCCATTAATTTTTTTCCATCTACTGGATAAGCTACTTCCTCGACTAAATAACCTTCACCTTTTAAGAAATTGGCTACCTCTCGAACTGCTTGAATAGCATCTTCTGATATCGGCGTTCCAGCAGGAGTCATGGTTGTGTAGGCTATGGGAGTGGTCTTGTCAAAGCTTCCTTGCAGTACATGTTCACGCGTCTTTTCTTTTAATAAGGTCTCAAAAAGTGTAATTGTATCTTGCATTGATTTAGTCTCTGCAAAGTGGGTGGTTTGATTGTTTATTGAGCTGCTATCCCATGTTAAAATTCCTCTCGATGGATGTAAACCAATTAAACCAGACCAAGAAGCTGGAATTCTAGTAGAACCACCGGCATCACTGGAACTTGCGACTGGTACTTGCCCAATTGCGACAGCTGCTGAAGATCCCCCTGAAGATCCTCCCGGATTATGGGCTAAATTCCAAGGATTATGTGTGTCACCATACAATTCAGAATTAGTTACATTGATCCAACCCATTTGCGGATAAGAAGTTTGACCGATTACAATAAAGCCTGCTTCTTTAAAAGCTTTTACTTGGCGACCATCTCTAGAAGATGTTTGATCTTCCAAAAACTTGAAGCCGAGTGTATTGCTACCCTCTTCCACAGAGTGACCTAGACCCTTCACTAACATCGGCACACCATAAAAAGGCTGACCAGTATCTTCCATCGCTTCAGCTTCAGCTAAAGCAGCTTCTTTGCGTGTTGAAATAACGTTATTTAAATCAGGATTTGTTTCTTCGATTACTTGAAAAGCAAATTCAATTAATTCTTTACTTGTTGTTCTTCCACTTCTGACCATTTCAGCAAGTGTTGTGGCGTCCAACTTTTTATATTCTTTAATAGTTAAGGGAGTTTGTGAAGGTGTTTCGCCTTCACCTTGTGAATCAACTTCCATTCTAGCAGGTGTTTCTTGTGGTTCTTCTTCACTTTCACCAGGAATCACCGCCTTGTCAGATTCTATCTCTGGATTTGATTTTACTTGAATAGATTGCAAGCTGGAATTTAAGCTTTCTACATCTGATTCCATAGCGTTTACATTCACTGCAAGTGGCGTGAAACTATTTAAGGCAAGGGTTGACAACAATAAGAGTCGCTTCATTAAACTTTTTTTCATTGATTTCCTCCAATAAGTAATTTTTCACAAAATCCATTGTAACATGTTCTTCACAAATGTGAAAATGATTCTCATTAGATTTGCATGAGAAAAGCTCCTCAATCAAAAATCTGCTTGAGGAGCTTGGTTTATAATTTATTTAGGTTAGTTATTTAGAGCCTGGTTGGCTGTGATAATCGCTACTTTAAACACATCTTCTTCTACACACCCTCTTGAAAGGTCTGAAACGGGTTTATTCAGTCCTTGTAAAATTGGTCCAACAGCTTGGAAATTACCTAAGCGTTGCGCAATCTTATAGCCAATATTTCCAGATTGAATTTCTGGGAAAACAAAGACAGTCGCTTGTCCATCAAGAATAGACCCAGGAACCTTTTGTGCAGCCACCTCAGGAACAATAGCCGCATCAAATTGCATTTCACCATCAATGGTCAATTCGGGTGCTAATTGCTTCGCAATTTTAGTCGCTTCTGCCACTTTATCTACTTCTGGTGATTTGGCTGATCCATAAGAAGAAAAACTTAACATCGCCACTTTAGGATCAATACCAAAGATTTCAGCTGTTTTAGCACTTTCTACCGCAATTTCAGCTAAAGATTGTGCATCAGGATTAATATTAATAGCGCAATCTGCAAACACTAATTTTTGACCATTGGTATGAGGTGGAACCATGATAAAGGCTCCTGAAATTAATTTTACGCCTGGTCGTGTTTTGATAATTTGTAAAGCAGGCCTTACTGTATCTCCTGTTGAGTAAACGGCTCCACATACCATTCCATCCGCTTGATTGGTATAAACCAACATGGTTCCAAAGTATGCAGGATCTTTTAGGCGTTCAATAGCTTCTTCTCTAGTATTCTTACCCTTACGTCTTTCAACAAAAGCTTCAATCAATTGATCCATTGCTTGATATTCTTCAGGGTCATGGAGAGTAATCCCTTCAATCACCCAATTTTTTTCATTGGCTAGTTGTTTAATTTCTACCTTATTACCCAAAACAATCGGTTCCACAATATCTTCGGCATGCAAGCGTACTGCTGCTCCTAAAACACGTGGGTCAGTCCCCTCAGGAAACACTATTTTGATGCCTTTTCCTTTTATCTTTTCTTGTAACTGTTGAAACATTGCTCGATCACTCCTTAATATTCACTGTTACTCTTAATGATACACTTTTATAAAATTGTTCTCAATATTTTTATTTAAAATTGTATCTAGTCTTTGGGATAAGGTATATAATCTGATTCATTTACTTTTCATCTGTTTCACTTGGATGGAAATTCTGTTTGATATTCTGTTCATGTTTAGCACGATTTAACATTCGATTTTCTTTCTCATTTTGAGGATAGTATTTACGGTAATTATCGGCAATCTTTTTAAAAAATAAGCGGTACAATAAATAGATTGCCAAACAAATCATTAAGAAGGGTAAAGCTGCTACCAATAA
The DNA here is from genome assembly GCF_050409545.1 of Facklamia sp. P12932. NCBI lineage: Bacteria > Bacillati > Bacillota > Bacilli > Lactobacillales > Aerococcaceae > Facklamia > Facklamia sp. P12932. Next base: position 25,869 of record NZ_JBNUPG010000015.1, read on the forward strand.
TAAAACAAGATTTTCTAGCATCCACTTGGTAGAAATCAAAGCTTCTTTAAAAGTATTAGCTATACGACCTATAAAGGAATAATTTTGATTGCGTTCTTCTGCTAGAACATAGCGCTCACTCAAAATAATATTGATAGTGGCTTGTTCTATTTGATTTTCCAAGTTAGCTTGTTCGGCTAAATATTGATCTCTTTGAATAATAGCATTTTCAATTTCAGTTTGAATTTGGACAATTTCTTCAATTTTTTCTGCTTGATCTAATAAGGCATTTAACCGGTCTAAACGATCCTCTACGGCTTGTAAACGGATGTCAATATCATTGACCGAGCGAGTGACATCTTGGGACCCTCTACTTGACGATTGCAAAGAAACATCCGGCAGGTCTTGGAGTTTCTCAATTGTTTGATTAAAGTTCGCCTGTGGAATACGCGCAGTCAAAATTAACTCACGCAACTCTTGCTCACTATCAGAAAAATGTCCACCATCTATCAAATACTCATTTTGATAGTGAATGCTGCCTTTGCTTTTTTCAATCACTTCAAATAAAGCTTGTTTGGCCTCCTCATATTTTAAGGTCTCAAAATATAAGTCTGCCTTTTGAATCAAATAGGCTTGGTCAGCAGCTACTTCTTCTTGATAAGTTTCATTAGTCATTCTCATCTGTTGATTATCCAAATTGATGGAATCATTAAGAATTTGGTCTGGGGTTTTTTCTGACTTAAAAGAGCTTTGATTAAAATTTTCACAAGCTACTAAACTCATTGTAACTGCTACTACTAAAATCAATAATTTGTAGTACTTTTTCATTTTATTTACTCCTTCAGATATTTTTCTTTATTATACTAGTAAATTTAATGAAAGACTAAGTTATGACTTGCAATTTGATGTCTACAGTTGTAAACTTTAAGTGAAGTTACATGTGTAATCAGAGAGGAGTTTTCTTATGCAAGAAAGTCTTTCAGTCCCATCGATCACTGATGCAGAATGGGAAATTATGCGGATAGTTTGGGCCCATCATTCACTTACTTCACGCCAAATTATCGATACTGCTAGTCAATTTTCTGATTGGAAAGAAGCTACTATAAAAACTTTAATTAACCGCTTATTGCAAAAAGAACATTTGACTCTTGAAGGAGAACATAAACCCTATCAATATCAAGCAAATATTTCTGAAAAAGAGGCGGTTCATGCAGAAATAAGTAAGCTACTGAACCGCATTTGCAATAAAGATAAGGCTCCTTTTATTCATCAAATAATTAATGATGTCATCTTATCACAAGCTGATTGTCAACAGCTGATAAAACAATTGCAGGATAAGGGCAAGCAGGCTCCAAGCCAAGTAAAATGTAATTGCCCAGTCGGTCAATGTCAATGTCACTCATGGTCTCATTAATTAATGGAGGAATTATCATGAAAAAACAAGATTTTAAAGTCCAAGGTATGTCTTGCAGCCACTGCGCTCAAACTATTCAAGATTTGCTTTTATCAATGGATGGAGTTGAAAAAGTAAATATCCAAGTGGATACTAAAGAGCTTACTATTGAGCATCAAGACTTTTTAACTATGGAAGATTTTAATCAGGTGCTTAAAGATACTCACTATCATTTAAGCAAATAATCGATCCCTAAAGGAGGGCTAAAATGCAATCAAGTACTTATACTATTGATGGAATGTCCTGCGCTTCTTGTGCAATGACAGTCGAAAAAACGCTTAATCAAACAATGGGTGTTGAAACAGCCGAAGTAAATCTACTGAACCACTCTGTAAAAGTCAATTTTGATCCACAAAAGGTCACATTTGAGACACTGGCTGATCGAGTAGAAAAGGCAGGCTATCAGCTATTACCTTCGATTAATGAAGCGCTCATTCAAAACTTTCGGATTGAGGGAATGTCTTGTGCTTCTTGTGCGCAAACAGTTGAAAAAGCAGCCAATCAACTGTCGGACGTTCAGTCTGCTCAAGTCAATTTTGCTACTTCAACATTGAATGTTGAGTGGGATCATAAAGCCCAGCCAGATAAAGCGATTGAGGCGGTGCAAAGAGCGGGTTATAATGCCAGTTTAATTATTTCTCCTGAAGAACAATATCAAAAAGATTTAGAGCGAGAACAGCAATATTTAAAAAAGTCCAAGCAAAAAATTATGGGTATGGTCCTGTTCACTCTGCCACTCTTTCTTTTAGCAATGGGTCCAATGATTGGCCTTCCTATTCCGGATTCTCTTTCAATAAAGCAACATCCAAGCATTCATGCCCTCATTCAGATGATTTTAAGTAGTGCTGTTTTATATTTAGGTAAAGATTTATTTATTCGTGGATTCAAGAGTCTTTTGAATGGCCACCCCAACATGGACAGCTTAGTCGCAATAGGTAGTGGAGCCGCTTTTGTTCAAGGTCTAGTCGTAACGCTCTTTCTATTCATCAATCCTCTTCAAAACAGTCAAGAGATTGAATTATACTTTGAATCAGCTGCAGTAATTGTCTCTTTAATGACAATCGGCAAGTATTTAGAAGACATTGCTAAAGGACGAACTTCTTCAGCGATTAAAACCCTAATGGATTTAGCACCTAAAGAGGCACGTAGAATTAAAGAGGATGGCTCCATTGAAATTGTTCCAACCGAACGCATTCAACCAGGAGATCATTTGCAAATTAGACCTGGAGATACCATTCCAATGGATGGAATCATTCTTGAGGGTCAATCCAGTGTCGATGAATCGATGTTAACTGGTGAAGCCATGCCGGTTAATAAAAGTAAAGGCGACTGCGTAACTGGAGCTAGTTTAAATAAAACCGGTGGCTTTACCCTGGAGGTAGAACGAGTAGGGCAAGACACTACGCTTTCTCAAATTATTCAATTAGTTAATGAAGCTCAATCTTCCAAAGCTCAAATTGCTAAATTTGCTGATGTGGTAGCTTCTTATTTCGTCCCAACTGTTATGGTGATTGCCTTAATCAGTGGTTTATTCTGGTTCTTTATAATGAATCAATCCTTAACTTTCAGTTTACAGATTTTTATTAGTGTTTTAATTATCGCTTGCCCTTGTGCGCTTGGTTTAGCCACTCCAACAGCTATCATGGTGGGAACAGGTAATGCTGCACAAAAAGGGATCTTAATTAAAAGCAGTGCCAGTCTAGAAACTACTCACCAAGCAGATACTATTTTGCTTGATAAGACAGGGACTATCACCCAAGGTCAACCGAGTGTGACTGATTTTTATCCTGTTGATGAAAAAGATAAAGCTATTCTATTAAGTAAGTTAGCAAGTGTTGAAGCCAACTCAGAACACCCTCTTGGCAAGGCAGTTGTCGATTATGCCGAAAGTTTCGGCATAGAATATCAGGCTTTGAAGCAAATCCAATCAATTACAGGTAAGGGAATTACTGCTGAGATTAATGGCGAAAACATAGATATTGGTAACCAGCGTTTAATGGAAGAAATATTAAGCCAACCCATCCCTCAAGATTTTCTCTCACTAGCAGATAAACTGAGTCATGAAGCCAAAACTGTTATTTTCTATGCAATTAACCGCCATTTCCAAGGCTTATTAGCCATTTCAGATCCGATAAAAGAATCGAGTATGGAAGTAATAAAAACTCTCAAAGCAATGGGTCTTAAGGTGATGATGGTGACAGGTGATAATCAAGCCACAGCAGAACATATCGGTCAATTAGTAGGAGTGGATAAAGTCTTTGCCGAAGTTTTGCCTGAAGATAAGTCACGTATTGTAAAGGAAGTACAAGCAACCGGCAATAAAGTGATTATGGTCGGTGATGGCATTAATGATGCCCCTGCTTTAGCACAAGCTGATATCGGCATGGCGATCGGGTCTGGGACCGACATTGCGATTGAATCTGCTGATATTGTGTTAATGAATAACCATTTAACCACCATTCCGACCGCTATTAATTTGAGTCATGCGACTATCCGCAATATCAAACAGAACCTTTTCTGGGCTTTCTTCTATAATGTGATAGGCATTCCTTTTGCGATGGGCGTTATCTATCTATTTGGTGGTCCCTTACTTAACCCAATGATAGCCGCCTTAGCTATGAGCTTTTCTTCTATCTCTGTTTTACTTAATGCTCTACGCTTAAAATTTTTTGCTGAATAATTAACAACTCATTCGAGGAGTGGCTCAAGTTGAGCCACTCCTTTTTTGTGAATCAATTAATTTTCATGGAATTCCTAGAATTGATACACCAAACTAAAAAAATTTACTATAATAGAAGTATCAGCAATTAAAAAACTTACTTAAAGAAAGGATTTAATCATGACTAAATTATATTTTGCAAGTCCCCTTTTTAATGAAATGGAACTAGCCTTCAACCAAAAAGTTGCTAATGAATTAAGACAAGCCATACCTTCTTTAGATATTTTCTTACCACAAGAACAAGCTGAAATTAACGATAAGCAAGCCTATGCCGATTCAAAGATGATTGCTCGTTTGGATACGGAAGCAGTGCTAGCAAGTGATATCGTTTTGGCCGTCTTAGATGGACAAACCATTGATCCAGGTGTAGCCAGTGAAATTGGTATTGCCTACCAAGCCGGCATTCCTATTATTGGTCTATTTTCAGACTCCCGTCAACAAGGCGCGGATAACCCTCAAAAAATTGAAGCACTCAAAGAAGTTGCAGAATCACAGTTCGCCTATGTTAACTTATACACTGTGGGATTGATCAAACTTAACGGAAAGGTTGTTTCTCACTCTTCCGAGATTGCTGCTGCCATTGAAGAAGTCTTAAATAAAAAATAAAGACCAAGATGTTACTAAGTCACAATAGATGGGTGGAAATATATGTATTCCAATAAAGTAGGTTTAATTGATATCGGTTCAAATACTATTCGTATGGTGATTTATGCAATCGATCAATATTATGATGTTCATGAAATTACTAACCTTAAAGCGCCTGCACGTTTATCTCAATACTTGAATAAAGATAAAAACGACCAGGTAATGATGTCTGATAAAGGGATTCAGAAACTAACTGAAACGCTAGCTAGTTTTAACTATGCCGCTCGAGCACATAAAATTGAGGAGTTAATTGTCTTTGCTACAGCAGCTATTCGTCAATCAGCTAACCAAGAGCAAATCATACAGCGGGTATTAGAAGAAACTGGCATTGAAATTCGCATCTTATCAGAAAAAGAAGAGGCTTCGCTGGGCCAGTACGCTATTTCGCACTCCTTACCTAATCGTAATATGGTGACTATCGATATGGGCGGAGGGTCTTGTGAAATAACCTTGTCAGAAAACAAAGAGATTAAACAATACCATTCCTTTCCATTTGGCGTAGTCAGCTTGAAGGAAAAGTTCTTTAAAGATAAAGACCATAATGATTCAACAGCCATTGAAAAGACAAGACGCTATTTACAAAAAACTTTTAAGTCACTGGATTGGCTAAAGAAGGTTAAGTACCCGATCGTTGCGGTCGGTGGTTCTGCGCGTAATATCGCTCAAGTTCATCAACGCCTACAGAATTATCCCATTGCTGGCTTACATGGTTATCGACTCTCTGAAAAAAATCTAAACACCACACTCGACCTATTCCAGTCAACAAATTACCAAGATATGCAAGATATTGACGGTTTAAGTTCTGATCGAACTGACATCATTATTCCAGCTAACTTAGCATTAATTGAGCTTTTTCAAATCGTCAATGCGCCTACCCTATTCATTTCTAGACAAGGGCTGAGAGATGGTGTTATTACTTACTACTTGAATGATCATTTTAACCAGCCTATTAATCCTGAGCATATTCACGTTCGAAGTGTCGCCAAAGTATGTCGTGATTTCAAAGTGCATCCAAAGGTTGCAGAAATTCGGAGTAAAATAGCGATCGATCTTTATAAACAACTGACTGATTTAGGACAAATGGATTATTCCTATGCTCAGCAAGTTGAATTAGAAATGGCAAGTTATCTCTACCGATGTGGCCAATTCATCTCTAAAGAAGCTGATTCCCAGACAACTTTCTATCTTTTATCCAATATGGATTTGGCCGGTTTTTCACATCGCGACCGTGTCCGCTTAGCTTTATTAAGCAGTTATCGTAATAAATCTTTACTCAATCAATATTGTCAGTCTTTCAGCAATTGGTTTAGTAGTGAAGATATAAAAGAACTACAAGCTTTAGGAGGTATTTTAAAATTTAGCCAATCATTAAACGATTCTAAAACTTCTCCGATTAAAAATATTAAATTAGAAAAAAAGAAAAAAGACTATATCCTAACCCTTTATCACAATGGCCCTGTGGTAGCCGAGCAATATCGAGCAGATCGTCACGCCAAACATATTGCTCGTAGCTTAGATGGAAGCTTAAAACTAAAGTATGTTGACTTAGAGGCTTAAAGAAAACTGAGAGGAGAAATGAAATGACTGAGACCAAAAAAAAGAAAAAGAAAACAGTGAATAAGGATAAGCGCATTTCTAACTCAAGAAAAAATCGCGGACAATTTGATAATCCTGACTTTTATTTTAACCGCGAATTATCTTGGCTAGACTTTAATTTACGTTGTATTGACAATGCTTATGATATGACCAATCCTTTACTGGAACAAATAAATTTCTTAGCCATTGCCTCTTCAAATCTCGATGAATTCTTTATGGTCAGAGTTTCGGGAGTTTACGATCAATACCTTGCTGGTGTGGAGGTTTCTGAAAATAAAACCTGCCAAACACCCGAAGAATTATTAGAAAACATTAGTCAGCGCAATCAACGCAATGTCGCTAAACAATACCAACGCTACCATGAATTAATGCCTCTCTTGCCAAATACTGGCTACCAAATGAAGTCCATCGGTGAATTATCCGTATCTGAACAAGCAGAAATAGACTATTACTTTAAGACCTTACTCTTACCGACTCTTTCTCCTTTAGGAATCGATGCCTACCGGCCTTTCCCTCACCTTATCAATAAAGTTTTAAATATTATGGTTAAGCTGGAAAAGGATGGCAAAGAGCATCGAGCGATTCTTCCTATTCCTCAGCTGATTGAACGTTATTTCATTATTGAAGGACAAGTCCATACCATCGTCTTAGTGGAAGACATTATCATCCACCACCTTGATCGTATTTTTGAAGGCTATGAAGTTGTGGCTGCTTATCCTTTTCGAATTACACGTAATGCAGATTTTTCAATTGCAGAAGACGGTGCTTCCGATTTGTTAGTTCTAATTGAAGACTATGTCAAACAAAGAAAAAATGGAATGGCTGTCCGGCTTGAAATTGACCGCTCACGCTTAATGAATTTTTCTGAACAAAACCTTACTTATCTACAAGAAGTTTTTGAGTTGGAAGAAAATGCTGTTTACTTAATTGACGGGCCGCTCGATTTAACTTTCCTTTTTGCCTTAAGAGAAGAAATTGGTGAAAATAACCCTCAATTCTTATTTGAGGAGCATATACCCTACCTGAATCCCAAACATTTAGGAGAAGACCTATTCACCCAGGCCAAAGACCATGACATCTTCCTCCACCACCCTTATGATTCGTTTGATCCGGTAGTTAACTTAATAGCGTACGCTGCTCAAGATCCTCAAACCATTGCCATTAAACAGACCCTTTACAGAGTTTCTAAAAACTCTCCCATTATCTCAGCCTTAAAAACCGCTGCCGAAAACGGAAAAGAAGTTACCGTGTTGGTGGAACTAAAAGCACGTTTCGATGAAGAAAATAATGTTTATTGGGCCAAAGAATTAGAAGAAGCAGGCTGTCACGTTTTATATGGTGTTAGTGAACTAAAGACCCATTCCAAAATTTCACTGGTCATTCGCAAGGAGGATAATAAAATCCAACCTTACCTTCATCTAGGAACAGGTAATTACAATGACAAAACAGCAAAAATTTATACCGATATGGGCTTATTTACGACGCACCCTGGTTTAACGGATGATGCTACTGATTTCTTCAACTATTTAAGTGGTTATAGCAGCTTGCCAGATTATAAACATTTACATGTTTCACCTTTTGCCATTCGGGATTCTCTAATGGATTATATTGATGAGGAAATTGCTTTTCAAAAACAATACGGTAATGGTCGTATCATTGCTAAAATGAATTCCTTAACCGATCTTCCCCTCATCCAAAAGCTCTATGAAGCCAGTCAAGCGGGTATTTCAATTGATCTAATTGTTAGAGGTATCTGCTGTTTGAAACCGGGCATTCCTGGAATATCTGATAATATTCGTGTACGTTCAATTGTTGGTCGCTTTTTGGAACATTCCCGTGTGTATTACTTTAACCATAATAGTGATAACCACCTATTCCTCTCTTCAGCTGATATGATGACGCGCAATATGATTAAGCGTGTCGAAATTGAATTCCCGATCTTAGATAAGGATATCGAGGCCGATATAGTGGACTATTTAGAGCTTCAATTAGCTGATAATATGAAAGCACGTGAACTGCAAGTAAACGGCGAATATATCCGCCCAGTTATCATTGAAGACCAAAAAATCAACTCGCAAGAAATTTTAATCGAGCGAGCCAGCCAACGTCAAAAAGATCTCGATGAGCGCTTAGCTAAAGAAAAACAGAGTCGCAAAATTCGACTCAGTAAACTAAATCCCGCTCGTGATAATCAGACTAAACTGTCAAGTCCGCAAGATCCTTCTATAATCAAACGCTTCTTAGCTTGGTTACGCAGTCTATAAAATTTTGACTCTGTCCCTAAATGGACAGAGTTTTTTATCTTCTAATAAGTTTATCAATAAACTATATTTCTTAATGCTTTTTAGTCCTTATCATGCTAGAATGAAGGCGTATGTCTATGAATCTAAGATGGAGGTTATGTTTGTGATCAATGTATCGAATGTTAGTTTACAATTCCCAGACCGGAAATTATTTGATGAGGTCAATATTAATTTTACACCTGGCAACTGTTATGGTGTGATCGGAGCCAATGGTGCTGGTAAGTCAACCTTTTTAAAAATTTTATCAGGTGACATTGCACCTACAACGGGAAATGTGTCCATGGATCCTAATGAAAGATTAGCTGTTCTTAACCAAAACCACTACGGATTCGAAGACTATGAAGTGATCGAAACCGTGATGATGGGTTATAAGGAACTTTATGAAGTAAAGAAAGAAAAAGATGCCATCTATATGAAAGCTGATTTTTCTGATGAAGATGGGGTGCGCGCTGGCGAATTAGAAGGTTTGTTTGCCGAAATGGGTGGTTGGGAAGCTGAATCAGAAGCTTCTAATATGTTACAAGGCTTAGGAATCCCTACTGAACAACATACAGCCAAGATGAGTGAGCTTATCGAAGCTGATAAAATCAAAGTTTTACTGGCTCAAGCACTTTTTGGTAAACCGGACAATCTGCTCCTAGACGAGCCAACTAACGGTCTAGATGCTCAAGCTATTGATTGGCTAAGTAACTTCATCATGGACTTCCCAAACACTGTCATCGTTGTTTCTCACGACCGTCACTTCCTAAACACAGTATGTACTCATATGGCGGATGTCGACTTCGGTAAAATAAAAATTTATGTGGGAAACTATGACTTTTGGTTACAATCCAGTCAATTAGCCGCTAAATTGCAAGCGGATCAAAATGCTAAAAAAGAAGAAAAAATTAAAGAATTACAAAACTTTATTGCGCGCTTTTCTGCTAATGCTTCTAAATCAAAACAAGCGACCTCTAGAAAGAAACTTTTAGAAAAAATTACCCTGGATGACATTCAACCTTCCAGCCGTCGCTATCCATTTGTCGGCTTTTCACCTGAACGTGAAATCGGTAATGATTTACTTAGCGTAGAAGGACTGTCAAAATCAATTGACGGTGAAGCCCTCTTTGATAATGTTACTTTCACTTTGAATCGTGATGATAAGGTGGCTTTTGTCTCCCGCAATGACAATGCCATTTCAGCCTTTTTTGAAATCTTGATGGGAAACTTGGAAGCAGATAAGGGAAGCTTTGAATGGGGTGTTACGACTTCACAAACCTATCTGCCACGTAATTCGGGCGATGAATTTGATGGAGTCGAGTTGTCAATTGTCGATTGGTTAAGACAATATGCTTCTAAAGAAGAAAGTGACAATACCTTCTTACGCTCCTTCTTAGGACGCATGCTCTTTACAGGAGATGATGTCTTAAAACCTGTCAACGTCCTTTCTGGTGGTGAGAAAGTCCGCTGTTTACTTTCAAAAATGATGCTATCGAAAGCCAACGTTTTAGTGATGGATCAACCAACCAACCACTTAGACCTTGAATCCATTACTGCTTTAAACGATGGTTTAATTAAATTTAAATCCGCTATTCTCATCGCCTCACATGACTACGAAGTCTTAAATACAACAGTCAATCGTGTAATTGAAATTACTCCAACTGGGGCCTTTGATCGCATGAATACCAGCTATGAGGAATTTGTCAATGATAAAGATTTACAAGCGCGAATAGATAAAATGTATCCAAAAGATTAATTGGTTCTATAATTTATAGGGTTGATGGCCGAAGGCCTCAACTCTATTTTTTACTT
>NZ_JBNUPG010000016.1:0-30785 GCF_050409545.1 Facklamia sp. P12932
CAGAAGCTCCCTATTTTTATTTGTTTTATGTCACATATGTATTATCGTCTAACAAGATTATTTTTCTTGAAGAAAGACTGTCAACCCCAAGCGATTATGTCCCGAAATTTTGATTAATTTGGGTACAAGTAAGAATTGATCGAAAGTCCTACCGGGCTTTGCTTGGTTGCCTCTTCTTGTCTTCATTTTATATAAATACGGTTGATAGGAAGCTGCTTTCTACGGATGAGACAGAGGTGGGATAGAAGGTTTAGCTTGTTCAATTATCGCTTGCTCTTATAGATTTTCACTGACCGACTTATGCCGATGAATTTCTTCCAATGCATAGAGTTGATCTTTGTAAGAGGCAAACAATTCTTGTTTACGGCTTTCAATCACCAACACTTTTGTCTTTTTATTCAAATAGACGGGCTTAGCTTGCTGATCAATGAGACGATAACAATGCTTTTGATACTGAATGGCATGCTTAGCTTGAATACGACACCAATTAAAGCGTGCGAGAATAGGATCTAAATTCATACCCTTAGCTAGTCTTTCAAAGGCGGTTATGCTAGGCTTAATTGAGAGGGCAATTTGATTATTAAACGTCTCTAAATGGATGGGAGATAGCAATTGGCTTCTTGAATGGTTTGGATATTTGCAAGCTTCATCTCATTGAAAAGACGGTCTTGAAACATACCGAAGAGTCGCTCAATAGGTCCTTTGGTTTGCAGAATTGAAGTGGAACTTAATTGAATACCATGCGTCTGACACGCATATCCAAATTGAGTGGAGGCCTTTTGTTCGATAGCTTCGGACAAAGAGGCCTCTTTGCGTTGTGTCCCTCTTTGATCAAAAATCGATCGATTATCTGTCAAAATTTCATAAGGTATGCCATATTTTGTAAGAAATTGTTGAGTAACTTCAGAATAGCCATTGAGGGTTTCTTGCGTATCAAACGAAGCTCCAACACCCCTTCCCATCGCGTCATCAATAGTAGTGTGAAGATGATAATAGGAAGTATCTCCTTCAAACCACTGGTGTTGTGAAGCATCCATTTGAAGGGGATCGCCAGCATATTTTTTACGTGGACATACCAGGTGAGCCTTTTCAGGAGAAAGAGTAATTACCGTTTGAGAGAGCGCCTTATCCCGTTGAGAGAGTGTTCCTTTGGCTTCAATTTTTTGTTCGAGAGCTTGTCTTGGCTGACGACGTGTTTGTCTTCGCGCTTTAGGAGACACTGTCTGATGTTTTTCATGATATTTGGAAGAGTCGATTCGAAAATTTGAATCTGTTCACACGCCTTTAATTTTTCACAGAAGTGTTTAAAATTGAACCCTTCATAGACAGTTTGGTACAAATGGATAATCTTTTTTCAATTGTTTGACTTATTTTATTAATTGGGGAGTGATTAACATTTCCATGTTGAAAGCCTAATTTAACATAGGTTTTATAGACAGTTAATCGTCGTTTATTGAGCGACGCGATAAACCGAGCTCCACTTGGTCTTTGGCTTTTGATTTTCGGCCCTGTGCAACCGATTGAATGACAGCATATTTTCTTTGCTCGAACATTGTTAATCAAACTTTCATCTAACTACCCCTGAAAGAAGTATAACTCAGAAATGGGACATTTTGATTTGTGTTCTCTTGAGACATTATCATTTACGTTTAACAAAAGAGTCGATTATTTTTAATAAAGTCTTGATTTTTTTGAATGGTCGGGCTATAATAAGGAAAAATTTTATTAGTCTTTAACCGTGTACGAGATACATGAAAGATTTATTTGAATAGTTCATTGGAGAAACTCTCTCTAATGGGATATCCTTTTATGTGCGCAAGAGGTCAGTAACGGTTTTTCGTTACTGACCTCTTTTTTGGTTAAAACTAAGCGAATTCAACTTATGAAAGGAAGTATGAAATGACGCTTACGACCCAAATTGCCAATCAACATTTTAAATCCTGTTTAATGAATGCCGCCGGGGTTCATTGCCAAACAAGAGAAGAGCTAAATGAAATTTTAGACTCTCAAGCTGCTACTTTTGTTACCAAAACAGCTACTAGTCAAGCGAGAAAGGGTAATCCTGAGCCACGCTATGTGGGGAATCTTCACGGTTCAATCAATTCGATGGGCTTACCGAATTTAGGGATTGATTATTATCTAGACTATCTTTCTGAGTTAGATCGTTCAGATCTTTTCTTGTCGGTAACGGGCCTTTCTAAAGAGGAAATCTACCAAGTTTTGCATAAAGTACAAGATGCTTCATTCAATGGCTTGATCGAATTAAACCTGTCCTGCCCAAATGTAGTCGGCAAACCCCAGACAGCCTATGATTTTGAACTCATGCACGAGATTTTGACAGAAGTGTTTAGTTTTGTAAACAAACCACTAGGAGTAAAATTACCTCCTTATTTTGATCTGGTTCACTTTGATCAAGTGGCCGCAATCTTGAATCAATTTCCGCTTTCTTTTGTCAATTCAGTCAATTCAATTGGTAATGGTTTGTGGATTCAAGATCAAACTGTTGCAATCAAACCAAAGCAAGGCTTTGGAGGGATTGGAGGAGCCGCAATTAAAGCAACGGCTCTGGCTAATGTACATGCCTTCTACCAGCGTCTAAATGACTCCATAGCCATTATTGGGACAGGGGGCGTTGCAAGTGGGCGTGATGCTTTTGAACACATTCTTTGTGGAGCTTCAATGGTTCAAGTAGGAACAGCTTTGATGGAAGAAGGACCACAAATTTTTGAGCGATTGAATCAAGAATTAAAGGCTGAAATGACATCTTATGGCTATCAAAAAATAGAAGATTACCGCGGTAAATTACAGTACATGGAGGGATAAAATAATGAGTAATCACAACTTAGTTTTTAAGCATTTTGAATCAACCAAGAAACTAAATTCAGGTATGGTAATGAAACTAATTCATCGAGCCATCGAATTTAAAAACCTTGATCGCTCACTATTACCACAGTATCCAGGACACTTTGTTTGTAATGTTTTTTTGGAAAATTCGACAAGAACGCACCTTTCTTTTGAAATGGCTGAGAAAAAGTTAGGTATGCCGGTTATTGCTTTTGATGCTAAAACATCTTCACTTTCCAAAGGAGAAACCCTCTTAGACACTTTAATTACACTTGAATCTTTAGGGGTAGATACAGTTGTGGTACGTACTCGCGAAGAAAATTACTTCGAGCCGTTGATGAAATCACCGCACTTGAATTTGTCAATTATTAATGGTGGGGATGGGGCCTCTCAGCATCCTACACAGTGTATGCTCGACTTGATGACCATTTATGAAAAATTCCAACGTTTTATTGGTTTGAAAATAGCAATCGTAGGAGACCTCAGTCACTCTCGTGTTGCTCATTCTAACGCTGAAATTTTATCTCGTTTAGGAGCTGAACTATATTTTTCAGGACCAGAAGAGTGGTATGATGAAACCTTTGATCATTTCGGAAGCTATCTACCCATTGATGAATTGATTGGAGAAGTCGATGTCTTAATGCTCTTAAGAGTTCAATTAGAACGCCATGACCAGCCAGATAGTTTCGAAGCGGAAACCTATCATCGTTTATACGGTTTAAATACCGAAAGAGCCAGTCGCATGCAAGACCATGCAATTATTATGCACCCTGCACCGGTCAATCGAGGGGTAGAAATTGCTGATGAATTAGTCATGTCAGAAAGATCTGTAATAGCTGAACAAATGAAAAATGGTGTATTTATGCGTATGTCAATTATTGAAGCAGTTATGAACGGAAAGTAGGGGGGAAAAGATGTTATTAATTAAGAATGTGCGAATGCTAAATCGTCAAGGTGGATTTCAAGCAGTAGAGCTTTTAATTAAAGACCAAAAGATTAACGCGATTGGTCTAGATCTGTTGAATGAATTATCTCATGAAGAGCTTAAAATTTTTGATGGTCAAAACGGTTTAATTACTCCGGGGCTAATTGATTTGCATGTTCATTTTCGTCAGCCTGGTTTCGAAGGAAAAGAAACCATTGAAACCGGCTCAAAAGCAGCGGCTCGAGGCGGTTATACACAAGTTTGTGCAATGCCAAATCTAAATCCAGTTCCAGATAATCTAGCAGATTTTACAGCTTTGATGCAATTAAACGAGCAAGAAGCTTGCATCAAAGTACATCAGTATGCACCGATTTCACTAGAAATTACTTCCGAAAAAGAATTGGTTGATTTTCCTGCTTTAACACAAGCAGGAGCTGTTGCCTTTACCAATGATGGCAAGGGCGTTCAAACAGCTGGTTTAATGCTTCAAGCTATGCAAATGGCTGAGCAATTAGACCGACCAATTGTGGCCCATACTGAAGATAATTCTTTGCTTTTTGGAGGGGTCATGCATAAGGGGAAGGTAAGTGAAAAGTTAGGTTTACCAGGAATATACTCTGCGACTGAATCCAGTCAGATTGCCAGAGATTGTATTTTGGCTAAAGAGGCAAACTGCCACTACCATGTCTGTCACGTTTCAACTAAAGAAAGTGTAGCGGTTATTCGCGCTGCCAAAGCTGAGGGCGTAAAAGTAACTTGTGAAGTTTGTCCCCACCATCTTCTCTTGTGTGATGAAGATATTCCAACTGATGATGGCAATTGGAAGATGAATCCACCATTAAGAAGTCGCGCGGATCAAGCAGCCTTAATTCAAGGTCTACTAGATGGAACGATTGATTGTATAGCAACCGACCACGCTCCGCACATGGCAGAAGAAAAGAATCAGAGTATGCTTAAAGCACCTTTTGGTATTGTGGGATCAGAAACTGCTTTCGCTTTGCTGTATACTTATCTTGTTGAACGAGGAATTTGTAGTTTAGAACAGTTAATCAATTGGATGGCATGGGAACCAGCTAAAATCTTTAATATACCAGCTTCCGATCTTACTGTGGGGTCTATTGCTGACCTAGCTATTTTCGACATTGACCATGAATATCCAATCGATCCAAAGGAATTTGCTTCTAAATCGACCAATACACCCTTTGTAGGTTGGCAAGTTAAAGGTAAAACCTTAGCAACTATTTATCAGGGCCATCTTGTTTATCAGGCGTAAGAATATCTCATGAATTTTTGCTAGAGGCTAATGGCTATTCTTTAGAATGGAAATAAAATAAAGACAGGCTCTTTTGTTTGTGCTAAACTGAACATGAAGTTTTTAATAAATAGAGGAGTTTTATCAGTGAAATCAATAGATAGTTTGACCCTAGACGATCTAATCGAATGGCTAGCTCAAAGAGGAGAAAAGCCATACCGGGCAGATCAAATCTGGCAATGGCTTTACCGTCACCATGTGGCGTCCTACGAAGAGATGACTAATATCCCCAAAACGATTTTAGAACC
This sequence comes from Facklamia sp. P12932, assembly GCF_050409545.1. Classification (NCBI taxonomy): domain Bacteria; kingdom Bacillati; phylum Bacillota; class Bacilli; order Lactobacillales; family Aerococcaceae; genus Facklamia; species Facklamia sp. P12932. The sequence goes on from NZ_JBNUPG010000016.1 coordinate 5,330, forward strand.
TTTATCCGAGGAATTTATTTTTTCTCCCTTAAGGGCAAAAATTGTACAGAAAGCCCAAGATAAAACCACTAAATTTTTGTTTGAATTACAAGATAAATCAATGATTGAGACGGTTTTAATGTATCATCATTATGGTATTTCAGTGTGTGTCACAACGCAAATTGGCTGTAATATTGGCTGTAAGTTCTGTGCTTCGGGTTTGATACCCAAAGTAAGAGATCTAGAAACAGGTGAGATAGTCGCTCAAATCATGTACGTTCAACGACACTTGGACCAATTAGGTCAAGGAGAAAAGGTTTCGCATATTGTGGTTATGGGTATAGGTGAGCCTTTTGATAACTATGATAACGTGATGAAATTCTTAAGAATTGTGAATTCAGATAAGGGACTAGCTATTGGGGCACGTCATATTACTGTCTCAACTTCTGGCTTAGCACCAAAAATTCGTGAATTTGCTGATGAAGGTTTACAAGTCAATCTAGCAGTTTCCCTCCATGCCCCTAACAATGAGACTCGTTCTTCGATTATGAAGATTAACCGAGAATATCCCATTGAAGAATTATTTGATGCTATTTATGAATATATTGAAAAAACCAATCGCCGGGTAACTTTCGAATACATTATGATTGATGGTGTCAATGATACACCTCAACATGCTAAAGAATTGGCAAATCTGTTGAAACCGATGCTGAAATTAGCTTATGTTAATTTGATTCCTTATAATCCGGTTGCAGAAAATTCTTTCCGGCGTTCTAAGGCTGAAAATATTGCGCAATTCTTTGATATTTTAATGAAAAACAAGGTTAATTGTGTTGTTCGTAAAGAACACGGAACAGAAATCGAAGCGGCTTGTGGGCAGTTACGGTCTCAATACGAACGTCAAAGAAGAGCTAAAACTGCTAAAAAGACTAAAGAAGAAATCCGTCAATTTTCACAAGCACGTAAAGCTGCAAAGGCAAATGAGTCTAATAATCAATGATAAAGTAATCTTAAAGCGATTAAAATAAGCCCTCAAAAACGAAGATCTTTGGTCGTGTTTTTAAGGGCTTTTACTTTTAATATTAAAAGTTCCGGAGATGTCTATCACATTCTTAAGAAAGTATGATATAATTTCCTAGATAGTCCATATAAAGGAGGGCAACTATGTATAACGCTTTAATGATTTCATTAATTGTAGTATCTATTTTGATTATTTTATTAGTTATTATGCAACCATCTAAGAGTAATGCTGCTTCAACTTTAACAGGTGGAGGAGACGATGGCTCTGTTAAATCAAAAGCACGTGGCTTTGAAGCCTTTTTAATTCGTGCTACAACCGTTTTAGGCGTGCTGTTCTTTGTCATTGCCTTAGCTTTAGCTTACTTATCGGCTAAATAATCGTTAAAGATTTTGAATAGACGCACATGTCGGCTCATTAGGCCACATGTGCGTATTTATTTAGAAACAGAGGAATTTCTTTAGTTTCCAACAAGGTTTAGATACAATGATAATAAGAGGTTAGGAGTGAAAAGTGTGATGAATGTTCCATTTGATAAGGCGGTTTATTTAGAAGGTCAAGATAAGAAGGTAGGGATCCTACTCTTCCACGCTTATACGGGATCAACACGTGATATGAACCTATTAGGAAGGCTATTGAATCGCCAAGGCTATAACGTATTAGTGCCACAATTTAGTGGTCATGATACACAAGACATCAAATCAGTTTTGGATTTTTCTCCAAATATTTGGCGTCAAGAAGCCAATGATGCTTATCATTGGATGCTAGGACAAAAATTTGAGCACCTTTTAGTCTTTGGTCTTTCATTAGGTGGAGTTATGGCTACAGATATTATTTCTCAGAAAGATTTTCAAGGAAGTGGTGGAGGAATCTTTAATGCGCCGGTTATGACTGAGGAACCGATCAATATTTCCAACTCATTTATGCATTTAGGTAAATTTTTGGCCAGTCAACGACATGATACAGAGACATTTGTGGAAGAGTTTGATGATATATTGGCAGGCCATTGGCAACAAATGAAAGAATTAGAAGAAATTAAAGAAGAAATCGCTTCACAGTTGGTGAATGTTAAGGTGCCTTTTTATATCGCTCAATCAGGCCAAGATGAATTAATTGAGCCAGATGATTCTTATTTATTACAAGATCATTTGGTAAATGCACGCATTGATTTTCATTATTTCCCACATAATACACATTCCATTCCTACAAACCGTGATCGTAAGGCTTTTGAAAAATCAGTTTTAGATTTCATCAAGCAAGTGACCCAACCCTTTTAGGGTGAGAGAGGAGAATAAATTTGAGTTTATCTAGACTAGAAAAAGACATTATTGTTTTTTTACAAGGGAATAAAGAGGATTCCTTTTCGGTGGAACAGCTTTCCCAACATTTTAATTATCGCGGAACCAAAAATTATAAAAAATTAATTAAAGCTTTAGCCTTTTTGGAAAGAATTGGCGAAATTCAATTAACATCTGAGGGCCATTTTAAAGCTTTTTCTTCAAACGAAGAAGTTATAGGAGTATACAGAGCGAATGAAAAAGGCTTTGGCTTTGTATCTCATGAAGAAGGTGAAAGTGATTTCTTCGTGCCTAGAGGTAAAAACGGAGGAGCCATGGAAGGAGACACAGTCCGTGTTCGAATCGTTAAACATGTTAATCCTACAACAGGCAAAGGTTCGGAAGCTCAAGTGCTTGAAGTAATAGACCGTAAAGTTAGTCAGTTAGTTGGCGAGTTTTATGGTTTTAATCAAGAAGAACGTGAAACCACAGGCTATGTAGGATACATTAAGCCTCAAGGCGAATTTCCAGATGAGACTAAAATTTTCATTCGTCCAGATGGTATTCATCCAGCTAATCACACTATTTGTATTGTAGAAATCGCTGAATACCCAGATAGCCATAAGCCCAATGAAATGGTAGGCCTTGTGACTAAAGAAATTGGCCATAAAGACGCTCCAGGTGTTGATATACTAGCCGTTCTCTTCCAATTTGGTATTCCGCACGAATTTCCAAAAGAGGTGGTCAAAGAATCTGAAGCCGTAGAGCAAACAATTAAATCTGAAGAAATCCAAGGACGTAAGGATTTACGTGATCAATTAATCATTACAATTGATGGAGCAGATGCCAAGGATTTAGATGATGCCATCAGTTTAGAAAAAATTTCGGATAAAGAGTACCAATTAGGTGTCCATATTGCCGATGTATCGCATTATGTAAGACCAGACACTGCTATTGATCGCGAAGCTTATGAGCGAGGAACATCTGTTTATTTGACAGATCGCGTGGTCCCTATGTTACCGCAAAGATTGTCTAACGGTATTTGTTCTTTGAATCCTCATGAGGATCGCTTAAGTCTAACTTGTGAGATGGTGATTAATAATCAAGGGCAAGTAATTAAGCATCGCATTTTCAAATCAGTCATTCATTCATCCTATCGGATGACCTATTCAGATGTGAATGCTATTTTAGATGGTGATCCAACTTTAAGACAAGATTATCAAGAAATTGTTCCTATGTTGGAGGACATGGCTGAGTTACATGATATTCTCTATCAGATGCGTCGACATAGAGGAGCACTCGATTTTGATGCGCCTGAAGCCAAGATTTTGGTAGACGAAAAAGGACACCCGACAGAGATTGTTTTACGTGAGAGGTTTACTAGTGAACGCTTAATTGAATCCTTTATGCTAGCTGCTAATGAAACGGTGGCCAAAGATTATTTAGCTAAGCAGCTACCCTTTATCTATCGAATTCATGAGCAGCCAGACTCTAATAAAATAGACCGTTTTGCGGAATTCATCTCAAGTTTTGGGGTCATTCTTAGGGGAAATACTGAAGATATGGCACCGAGGGCCTTGCAAGAGGCGCTTAAACAGGTCAAGGGTGAAGATTACGAACAAGCTGTTTCAACTATGATGCTAAGGTCGATGCAACAAGCCAAGTATTCAGATGAAGCAGCAGGTCACTTTGGTTTAGCAGCAGAAGACTATACACATTTCACTTCGCCAATACGCCGTTATCCTGATTTGATTGTTCACCGTCTAATTAGTCAATATTTATTAGGCAATCCTTCAAATAAGGAGATTTCTAAGTTAGAAGATCAACTGCCAGCTATAGCGACTCATGCTTCTAAAATGGAGCGCCGGGCGGTTGATGCAGAAAGAGAAACTGATGCTCTCAAGAAGGCTGAGTATATGATGGATAAAGTTGGAGAAAGTTTCTGGGGAACTATTTCATCGGTTACCTCTTTTGGAATTTTTGTAGCGCTTCCCAATACAGTAGAAGGACTTGTCTCTATTCAAAATTTAGATGATGACTATTATCATTTTAATCCAGAACACATGCTGTTGATTGGTGAGCGGACACATAAAATCTTTAGAATCGGGCAAAGGGTTAAAATAGAGGTTGGTAATGTCAGTATCGAAGATCGACAAATTGATTTTAAGCTAATTGAAGCAGAAGCAGTAGAAGGTATCGATCCAAAAATCATTCAATCTTCAAAAAAAAATAAGAAAAAGAATAAATCGAACAGACAAAACAAATTAAATAAAGCGAATCCTAAAATGGGTAAAAATTTAGCAGGTAAAAAAATTTCTGCTAAGGGAAACTTTAAGAAAGCAAAAAGAACTAAGAAAAAGAAATACTAGGAGTCCATCAGATGCTAGTAGGTGATGTAAAATAGACTCCTAGCACTAGCAAGGAGATTTTATGGCAAATAATAAAGCAGTACACGATAAACCACTGGCCCAAAATCGAAAGGCCAGACATGATTATGAGATTATTGATACTTATGAAGCGGGTTTAGTCCTCAAAGGAACAGAAATTAAATCCATTCGAGCAGGAAAAATAAATATTCAAGATGGCTTTATTTCAATCTATGGGGGCCAAGCCTGGGTAAAGAATGTTCATATAAGTCCTTATGACCATGGTAATTTATTTAATCATGATCCTTTAAGAGATCGAAAGTTATTATTACACCATAAGGAAATAGTGGATATGGACCAAGCAACGCGTCAGAAGGGAATGACCATTGTTCCCCTAAAGGTTTATTTAGTTAGGGGTCGAGCTAAGCTATTAATAGGAGTTGCACGTGGTAAACATCACTATGATAAGCGACAGGCGCTCAAAGAACAACAAGCTAAGCGAGATATTGATCGGGCTCTCAAAGTAAGATAAATTAAAACAGCAAGCACTCTGGAGGATTTGAGAATGCTTGCTGTTTCTTCGTTAACTGGCCTTAGAATCCTGATAAAGATTCCCATGCCATTGGAGGAGGTAATTTAGTTGAGGTAAGTCTTGTTTCTTTTCGAATGACTCACCAGAAGAAAGCCTTGAGTCGAAAATTAATTCGTCCCTAGAACTTAAAACCTTACTTGTTCCTGAATTAAATTCAATCTGAAACTCTTTTTCAATGGTTCCTACCCATTGCGATTCTTTTTGTTTAGTAAGTTGTTTGTTTAGCCGATAGCCTTGCGAACTGAGGAATATTTGACTAGCATCAAAAGAGCTTTCCTTAGAAGAATTAGGAAAAAGAGTCACTTGGCCATTAGCTAACCATTCGCCATCAGCTTCTATTATTGAAAAGCTTGACTCAAAATTGGATGGATATTCTATAAAAATAAGCGTTTTATAGAGTAAAAGTAAAGACTCAATGTCTAAAGTATCAACTTCGATTAAGTTGACTGTTTGAATTAAGGAATCACTTGTAAACAGGCCCAAGTCATTTAAGCTTTCTTTTTGTAGAAGTTGGCATTCTCTTTGAATAGATTCTTCTATGCTTTTTGTCCATTGGTCTTGGAGAACAGGACGCAGGTTAAAATCTGTTAAAAGAGTTTGAATTTGTAATTGGTAATAATTATTTGACTGGTGGATTCTTTGTCTTTGGAGAGCATTAAGTTGAATGACTCCTAAGTATATAACTTGGCTTAACATCATAAAACATAATACCATTGGTAGGATAAGCCCTTTTTTATGTTTCATCAAAATCTTCCGTTCTTATGTAATCAGTATGAAAGGTATGTGAGAAGATTTGACCATTGGTTAGCTCCACGGAGATTGTTATAAAAGGTTTTTCGGAATTTAGATGCCAAGATTTTACTTGAAAGAGGTAAGGGTGATGTCCGGGTCTGCGATAAATCTTTTGATTTCTTAAAATGACTGCGCTCTGTTCATAGTAATCCTCTTTGAGACAAAGATTTATTTCTTGTTCAGAGACACCTATAATTAAAAAATGATCAAATTCACTTTCCATCATCAGTGTGAAGTGCTGCCAATCTAGCGAACGATCTTGCCGCATATTTTCATCTAATTTGCGGTAATGTGAAACACTTATCATGAGAGTGTTCATTATTAAAGCAACAATAGAGAGTGTAATAAGGCACTCAATTAAAGTGAAGGCCCATTTTGACTGTTTATAAGGTTTGAATAGCTTGAATTTCAATCTGATAGGCACTCCCTCTCTTAAACTCTATTTGACAGGAATTAGTGTCGCATGAAAAATCATCAACCTCGACTGAAAATAATAATTGGTAACTTTCCATTGTAGATTGAATAAGTGTCTCTTTTTTTATTGAATCTAAATCAGAAAGTTGAATGTCCGCCAGTTGATAAAATAATTGCCATTCATTATTTTCTGATTTTAATTGTTTAAAAGTCCTTAATTCTTGGTTAAAACTGGGTAAATAAAAGCTCAAAATCCAAGACAAGATCAATAAACCTACTAATGCTTCAATTAGACTACTTCCCTTTTTGCTCCTTAAAAACAAATTGACCACTTCCTAGTTGAAAAACAAGCTCAAAATTATCGCCTTCTGCATTTTCAAAGTAAACAGTTTCAAAATCATTAATACGACCACTACTTAAGTAATAAAAAGAAAAAGAACTAAGTAAATTTAAATGTTTAGGGAGTTTGAGTTGACTAAAATTTTTGCGGGATTCTACTTGCCAGAAGTAGACTACTCCTCTTTTACTAAAGACAATCTGAACTGGATCTTGATCAATAATTGCTTTATCTTGAGCTAAATGTAGCTGACTCTTCAGTTGGTCTTTAAAAACTTTTGTCTGATAATCAGCTTTTAATTGTTGATAGGGTAAAGCAATTAGCAAAATCATCAATATACTAAAAATTGAAAGTACGCACAAAGCTTCGATTAGGGTAAAGGCTGATTGATTTTTTGATTTCATTAAGGGGTCAGTATTTGACTGAGGACTTCAGCTTCAATTCTCTCAGTCGCTTCGTCTGCTTGCTTTTGAGTGAGGTAACCTTCAGCAACCAAAGTTTCTAAGCTTAAAGGCTCTTGGGTATCCTCTACTAGATAATAGGCATCCGCTTGAGTTTCAACAATCTCTGTGATATTTTCAACTGCTTGTTGGTCAATACGATCTTTTTGGCCAGAAACATTGGGAATAATAATAGCCATTAATAGTGAAACAATAATAAGAACAATTAGCATTTCGATAAGTGTGAACGCTCTTTTAGACTTTAATATTTGACAAGACTTGACTTTTCTGATGGTTCTTTCTTTCATAATAGCTCCTTTTCATATCTCCATGGTTAACATCGGCAACATTAGAACAAGGTACATGGCCATTACAATAATAGCGATAATTAAAAACAGTATGGGTTGCACTAAAGTGAGCTTCTTATTAAGATCTTCGATCACCTCCTCAAATATTTTTTTAGCATAAAGCTTACATTTTTGACCGGTCTGACTGGTTAGTTCACCCTGATATATGACTAAACTAAGTGTTTTAGTGAAAATACCCATGTTTTCTAATGAATCGCTCAACTCGCTCCCAGCCAAAAATTGTTGCTGCAGATAATCAGCTATTTCACTGATTAAGGGATCAATGGGATATGAGATTAAAAGATCTAGTGTCTCTTGCATGGAAAAGCCAGCTGCGTAAAAATATGAAAGTTCATCAGCTAGACGATAGGATACATATTTCCTAATTAGCTTTCCAAAGAGAGGTATCTTAACTAAGTGTTGAAATCTGTTAATAACAGGGAGTCTTAATAAATAAAAATCAATAGCTAAGTAAATAATTAAAATGACTGCTAAAAAGCTGATGCTAATTTGTGGAAGAAAGGTAAAGAGAATGAGTAAATAACGAGCTAATAAATGAGTTTTTAAAATTTCTTGATCGATGAAGGATAAAATATGTGGAAGCATCCAATGTCTCATTGCAAACAATAAGCAGGAGAGAAAAAGCATTAAAAAACAGGGATAGATAAGTGTTTTTATTAATTTTTTTTGATAGCTTCTAATCTTTTTTAAATGGTTTACAATTTCAAAAAGCGCTTGAATAAATCGGCCTTGTCTTTGAGCAAAAAATAATTGAGCGGCAATTCGGTTTGAATACCCATAATTTAAAAGAACTTGATCAAAGCTTTGTCCTACATTTAATTTTTCCAGCATTTGATTAATAATTAAAATTCTTTTAGGTAATAGTATTTTCATAAATTGCAGACTTTGATAAATTGAGAAACCTTCATCAAGCATTTCAGCTAAAACCTGTAAAAAATATATTTTTTCCTCTTGATTAAAGAGCAATTTTTCTTTATTAAAGAACTTCAAAGTGTTCATACTCTTTTTTAGTGATGTATCCATAGGCCCATGCCTTTCTTAGTTGGTGATTAAGGGGCGAGAAGTTTAAAGGTAAATTAAAATGATTCAAATATTCTTTCAATTGTTGGCCATCTAATATTTCGAACAAAGCGGCTCGGTGAAATTTTTTAGGAATATGATTGCAGGATACTTGAACACTACTTTTACAAAAAGGACAAAAGCGAGGCACTAGTCTTTGTGAGATGACACCAATGAGAGATTGTTTTAATTGTTGCTCACTAATGGTTAACTCTTTAAGACGCGCAATCACTCCGAAAGTATCTTTAGCATGGATCGTTGCAATCATCAAATGCCCGGTTAATGCACCTCTTAAAGTCATACGCGCCGTCTCCTCATCCCGAATTTCTCCAATAAAAAGAATATCGGGATGATGTCTGAGTGATGATTTAATCAGCAGGTCATAAGAAATACCTATTTTTTCATTTACCTGCGTTTGTAAAAAAGAAGCTTCTTTGATTTCTACAGGGTCCTCCATAGTAATAATTTGTAACTTTTCTTCATTCATTCTTTCTCTTAAAAGTTGATAGATCGTCGTGGTTTTACCTGAATTGACTGGGCCAGAAATTAAAATCATCCCTGATTTTCTTCTAATTAATTTCCGAATGCGGTCAATTTGATTGGGAAAGTAGCTGTTGATTTGTTGAAAATTATGAATTTTACTAAAAATCACTCGAACCACTAAGGACTCTATGAGGTTGACGTTAGTAATAGTGGACAATCTTAATTCAATCGTTTGTTCTTCTGAGATCTTAAACGGACAAGCACCTGATTGGGGCCGTCTTTTTTCACCGACATCCATATTGGCTAAAAATTTATAATGAGCGATTATTTTTCTTCCTAGACTTAAAGGGACATTTTTGTGGAAGTGGAGTTGACCATTGACTCGAAAGAAGATTTGATAGTTATCAATTATTGGCATGAAATGAATATCGGAAGCCAACAAACTGATGGCCTCGTTAATCAATGATTTAGAAAGTTCTTCGATCATCAACTCACCCTTTTGATTAGTCTAATGATAAATACAAGATAAAGGTTAAAAGGGTGCTTATATTTTTTCTCAAATAAGCGTCTCAGTGTCTAACTATACCTATATATGAAAGTATGATAGAATAAATTGACAACGAGTGTTTAGCTCACCCACCAGTTGAAATAAAAAATAATAAAGGAGTTTTATTACATGATTTTTAAAGTAATGTACCAAGAAAGTAAAGATCAAGTTCCAACAAGAGAAAGGACACTTTCCCTTTATCTTGAAGCAGAAAATCGCGTAGAAGCGATTGAAAAAGTGACTCAAAATACATCTTACAACATCCAATATGTCCAAGCCTTAGATGAGGCGCATTTGGCATATGAAAAAGAACAAGCAGGCTTTAAGTTGGTGGAGTTCTAAGATGTCAGTAAATATTAAAAATAATGAAGTAGGCGTATTTGCCTTAGGCGGTTTAAATGAAGTTGGTAAGAATATGTATGGCGTCCAATTTCAAGATGAAATTATCATTATGGATTCTGGTGTGATGTTCCCAGAAGACGAATTGTTAGGTATTGACTATGTCATTCCTGATTATCAATACCTATTACAAAATCGTAATAAGATTAAGGGAGTTATTATCTCTCACGGTCACGAAGACCATATAGGTGGAATTCCATTCTTATTGAAAGAGATAAACGTGCCTATCTATGCTGGCAAGTTAGCCTCAGCTTTAATTCGTAATAAATTACAAGAACGTGGACTGTTGCGTGATGCAGAAATTCATGAAATTGATGAAGATTCTGTGATCCGTTTCCGTAAAACAAGCGTTAGTTTTTATCTAACAACTCACTCCATTCCAGAAGCATATGGTGTGGTAGTTAAAACACCTCCTGGAAATATTGTCTTTACAGGAGATTATAAGTTCGATTTCACACCGGTAGGCAAACCAGCCGACTTACATAAGATGGCACGAATTGGTGAAGAAGGAGTCCTATTATTACTAGGTGATTCAACAAATGCCGAAGTACCAACCTTTACTAATTCAGAAAAAATTGTCGGCCGTTCGATTCGCAACATTATCCAAAAAGAAGAAGGACGCGTTATTTTCGCTACTTTCGCATCCAATGTGTCTCGATTGCAACAAGTCGTAATGACAGCCTATGAGACAGGTCGTAAGATAATTGTTTTCGGTCGTTCGATGGAATCTTCCATTAAGACAGCTAGAGAATTAGGTTATGTGGATGACAAAGGGGCAGATATTTTCATTGAACCAAGAGATATTAATAAATATCCTGCTAATAAGATTTTAATTCTATGTACTGGTTCACAAGGGGAGCCAATGGCAGCTTTAAGCCGTATCGCTAATGGTACGCACCGACAAATTTCGCTTCAACCTAATGATACCGTTATTTTCTCTTCTTCACCTATTCCAGGAAATACTATGAGTGTTAACCGTGTCATCAATCAATTAAGCGAGCAAGGTGCCAAAGTGATTCATGGAAAGGTCAATAATATTCATACTTCTGGTCACGGTGGTCAGCAAGAGCAATTATTAATGCACCGTTTAATGAAGCCTAAATATTTCATGCCAGTTCATGGGGAATATCGCATGTTAAAAATCCAATCGGAATTAGCTCAGATGACTGGGATTCCAAAAGAAAATTGCTTTATTATGTCTAATGGCGATGTTCTAGCTCTTACTGCCGACTCTGCTCGTGTAGCAGGACGCTTTCCTGCTCAGGATGTATATGTCGATGGTAATGGTATTGGTGATATTGGTAACATTGTACTGAGAGACCGTAAAGCTCTGTCAGAAGAAGGACTAATCATTGTTTCAGCTACTATTGACTTTGAAGCTAAACAATTGATTGCCGGACCGGATATTATGTCTCGAGGCTTTATTTACATGCGAGAATCAGCAGACCTGATCAATGATATTCAAAATAAGGCGCGCGCAATTATCAACCGCGGCTTAAATGAGTCAGGCGCTAATATAAATGAACGGAGCGTGCGAGATCTATTGCTCAGTCAATTAGAACCGGCTATTTATCAGAAGACGCAGAGAAATCCGATGATTATGCCGATTTTATTAGATATTAATAAAGGGGTAAGACCTCATCAAACGAAGTAGTAGTTAGTATTAGAGTTAAAACAAGTAAAGGAGCGATCATATGTATAGAATCAACAAATTACGTCAATCACTTAAAGAACAAAAATTCGATGCAATCTATGTAACGGATATGTTAAATATAAGATATTTAACCGGCTTTACCGGCTCGGCTGGTGCCGTATTTGTAACTCAAGATAAGGCCTTCTTTATTACCGATTTCCGTTACAATACTCAAGCTAGTCATCAAGTTAAGTCTGCAACAGTTGTTATCCATCAAAACGGAGTAGATCAAGAAGTTAAAAACTTAATCGATCAAGAAAAGGTTCAAACACTAGCCATAGAAGCAGATAATATGAATGTCAGTCAATATCTAAAAATTAAAGATCTATTTGCAGCAGATATTAAAGCAAGTCAAGGGTTAATCGAAAAAATTCGCTTAATTAAAGATGAATCGGAACTTGAGACCATTCGACAAGCATGTGAAATTACCGATCAAGCGTTTGAACATATCTTAACCTTTATTAAACCTGGTGTAACTGAAATTCAGGTTGCTAATGAGTTAGAAGCTTTTCTTAAGGATAAAGGATCAACAGGCATGTCTTTTGATACTATTGTCGCTTCAGGTGAACGCTCTGCCATGCCTCACGGTGTAGCGAGTGAAAAAGTGATTGAAGATGGCGATATTGTGACGCTAGACTTTGGTTGCTACTATAAAGGTTATTCGTCTGACATGACTCGTACGATTGCGGTAGGATCGATATCAGATAAAATGAAAGAAGTCTATGAAATTGTACTTGAAGCACATCAACGCGTAATCAGAGAGGCTAAAGCTGGCATGACTGGTAAGGAAGTAGATGCGATAGCTCGTGATTATATTACGGAAAAAGGCTATGGTGAGTACTTTGGTCACTCTACTGGCCACGGTGTCGGTTTAAATGTCCATGAAGAACCTGCAGTCTCTAGTCGTTCTGAAGCGGTTTTAGAGACGAACATGGTAATTACTGATGAACCCGGTATTTACTTACCAGGTATCGGTGGTGTTCGCATTGAAGATGATTTAATTGTGCAAGCAGATCGTGTAATACCAATCAACCGTAGTCCCAAAGAATTAATAATTATATAGGAGGCTAAAGGATGTTAAATAAACAAACTGTCGCATTTGAATCTCTCAGCGAACAATACTTAGGCGAAATTAATATTACGATGGGTGTCTTGGAAGACATTGCAGCCAAAGCTGCTTCAGAAATTGATGGTGTACTTAGTTCATCACAAAAAAAAGAAGCAGGAAAATTTTTGCGTATTCAAGGATCAGGTGTTAATGCTAAAATGCGTCAAATTGAAGACCGTATTTCGATTGATATTAATGTAAGCATTGCTTACGGTAAAACAGTTCCAGTTATAGCCGCTGCTATTCAAGAACGTGTTAAAGAACAAATTCTATACATGACAGATCTTATCGTCAGTGAAGTGAATGTTCATGTCCAATCGATTGATACAGAACCAAAAATGAATTCAGAGTTAAAAACTATTGGGAATAGCGAAAAAGAAATCGGAGAATAGGATGAAAAAATTATCACGTCATCAGCTAAGAGAAAAAGCAGTCCAGAGTTTATATCAATTAGTAATTGCTAGTGACCAGTTTCAAAGTGAGGATGCTGTAGAATTCGCTTTAGAAGCCGGTAATGATCCTGAGAAGGGATACTCAGGTGAGATAGATTCTTATCTAATAACCTTAGTTAGAGGAGTAAGAGACAATCAGTTGGCGTTAGATGATATGATTAAACAATATCTCAGCCAATCTTGGACTCTTGATAGAATAGCAAGTATTGATCTAACCATTTTACGCTTAGCTTTTTTTGAAGTGCTCTTCATTGACGAAGAGAAAGTTCCAGCCAAAGTAGCGGTTGACGAAGCGATTGAATTATCTAAGACTTTTTCAGATGATCGATCACGACAATTTATCTCAGGTGTTCTCGCTAAACTTTTAGCTAACCAAATCTAAATGGCGCCAGAAGAAGAATGTGAAGAAATTATTCTTTTTCTGGCTTTTTTCTTATAAGAATTTATTAAAGAAATGGGTATAACTTGTATAAGTATTTTAGGATGGATATAATCAAAGTGTCATCATATTAATTTAAAAGGAGCATAAAATTATGAAAAAACAAAAAGTTTTACTACTTGCTTTAGCTGCTTTAACAACTTTTCCAGCCAGTATGCCTTTGATTAGCCAATCAGCTATGGCAGTTGAACAGGCTGAGCAAACTTTGCAAGTAGAAAAATTAGCTTTAGGAGCGACTTTAAATTCACAACAAGCCCAACAAACCATTCAATTATTAGGCGCTAATCAGGTAACTCCTGAGAATACAATTTATGTTGACGGTGTGATGATTGATCGCTATTTAAACATTGGATCAGATGCTTCAACAGATGTATACTCGTCCGTATATATTAAGCCTCAAGCACCTGGTACAGGAATTAAAGTTCAAATTGTAACGCCTGAAAATATCACTGCTGTTTCAGCGACAACCTATCAAAATGCAGCTATTACTGCAGGGGCTCAAAATGCTTTATTAAAAATTGGTAGTTTTTTACCTGTAACGGGTGAGGGGGCACTTACTGGCTTATACGCTCTATTAGAGTCACAAGGTGTAGAAGTTAAGCAGCATGACATGCAAACGGCACAAAAAGAAATTTCTGTCGTAAATAATGTTAAGACTGAAACAGGGTTAACCGATGCACAAGTAAACGTAATTATTGCTGAAATTAAGAAAGAAGTTGCTGCTCAAGTTCAAAATAATGGTCAAGTAAACTCGACTGAAATTGTAAACACAGTTGTAAATAATGTTATTAATAACACTAATATTGAAGGCGATGGCAATGTTGTCGATAATTCAGTTGCTACCGATGTAGAGATTTCTAATCAAACGAAGCAAGAATTAGAGCAATATGCCAATGATTTTGCCCAGACCGATGCTGCTGCTAATGAAGACACTGTTCAACAACTAGATGCATCAATCGAAGACAAAAAATGGGACAATATTCTTGCTCAACTAGAGCCTAAAATGACTATTGATGAAATTAAAGCAGTAGAAACACCTGATTTTTCTGATACTGAAAAGTATCACGAAATTTTACCTGCTTTATACAATCGTTTCAAGCAAGCAGTCGATCAGGGGATCCGTGTAGATGATATCTATGCCCATACCTTTATCATTGAAGCCATCCAACCAGAGCTTACAGTTGAAACGAAAGCAGAGTTAGATAATTTTAGAGAATTGCTTTATCAATATACAGCTTCTTTTGAAGGAGATTTAAAAGCAGCGGCTGAAAATGAAGGCTTTGAATTCCAACCAATCAAAGATCTGTGGATGGCTAAATTACAAGAAGCTGAAAATCTTGAAAGTTCTGATGCATCCTTAGCTGAGATAATTCAGTTAATAGCTAACGCTACTGGATTTGCTCCACAAGTTTATACCTATACTGACATTGAGCAAGACGATAAAGTAATTAGTCTATCTGTAGCAGAAGATAGCTCTACTAAGATCACCACAGTAGCACGTTTTGAATACGATTTAGAAACTGGAGTAATTAGTGAAGTTGACCCAGTATCCATGGAAGCTGTGCCATTAAATCAGGATACCTATGATTTCAATGCTGTTTATGGTGTCAATGTTGAAAATAATTATATTGCTAATAAAATCCCAGTTGATTATAGGATTCCTGGTTACACACCAGTTGAATCCACTGAAGAAGAAACAACTTTAGAAGAAATGGTTGAAGAGCCAGTTGATTCTGTAGAAACTCAAACCCCTGCAGAAGAGCCAACAGAAGAACTTCTTGAGGAAGAAGCACCAAGTGAAGAAAGCGTGGATGAGACAGTTCCAACTGAAGAGACAGAGAGTGTCGATCCAGTGTAAACTGATAGATGGTCTTAAGCTATAAAAAGAACCAGGGTCAATGATTGCCTGGTTCTTTTTGTTTTCTAGTTCTCTGAATTAGATTGTGCTAAAATAGAAAAGAATGATATCAAGAGAGGTGATGGAGTGACCCAAGATCAAAAGAACTATATCACGGTAGGAGCCTTATCAAAATATATCAGTCAAAAATTTGATCGTGACCCGCATATTCAAAGGATTAGAGTCTTGGGAGAGATTTCTAACTATCGTTATCGTCCTAATTCTCATCAATATTTTTCTTTAAAAGAAGGCCAAGTCCAAATTAATGCGATTATGTTCAAGAGTCAATTTCACCGTTTAAAATTCCAATTAGAAGAAGGCATGAAAGTTTTTGTAACGGCTAGAGTAGGAGTTTATGAAGGTGGAGGAAGGTATCAACTTTATGTTGAAAATATTGAGCCTGATGGAATTGGCTCTTTATACCTAGCACTTGAACAATTAAAAGAAAAAATGAAAGCCCAGGGACTTTTTGATCGTCCCAAGAGAAAAATATGTAAATATCCTAAACGACTAGCAGTGATAACTAGCCCATCGGGTTCTGTCATACGTGACATTATTACGACTGTTCAACGTCGTTATCCAATTGTCGAAATTGTTGTCTTTCCTACTAAAGTTCAAGGTAAGGAAGCGGCTAAAGAAATTGTTGCGTCATTTAAGCGGCTAGAAGAAAGCACTATTTCTTTCGATGGTGTTATCTTAGCACGCGGAGGTGGTTCGATTGAGGACTTATGGTGTTTTAACGATGAAGGAGTTGCCCATGCTATTCTTGCATGTCCCTTGCCAGTAATATCTTCGATTGGCCATGAAACCGATACTACGATTGCTGATTTAGTGGCTGATTTAAGAGCTCCAACTCCGACTGCTGCAGCGGAACTATCTGTTCCTGTGCTGCAAGAAGTTTTAATGACGATTAGCCAGCAACAAGTACGATTAATAAATGCTTTTCGAGGGCGCTTAGAATGGTCTCAAGAGCGTCTGGCAAGATCTGCTCGATCATATGTTCTTACTCAGCCAGAAAGACTGTACCAATCCTACGTGCAGAGTGTTATGCATTTAAATGAACGATTGAAAATGCGTCAAGAACAATATTTTTCACGCCAAAAACAAAAAATCAATCAACTAAAACAGGCTGTATATGCTTATAATCCTCAACAACAAATTAGCTACCGTCAAGAAAAATTAGGGACACTTCAACTAAGTTTACAACGCTCCTTCAATGATTATTTAAGAAGAAAATACGATAGGCACATGAAGGCAAGTGCCTTATTAGATGCATATAGTCCGCTGAAAATAATGGCAAGAGGATATTCTTTAGTTGAAAAAGAAGGTCAACAAGTAACTTCAAGTCATCAATTAACTGAAGGAGACCGTTTAAATATCCAATTATATAAGGGGCGTGCGAATGTTTTAGTAGAATCACTCGATAAAAATGAGCCAATAGATAGGGAGGATTAATCGATGACAGAAAATAAAACAGTAGAATCAACCATTAGTTTTGAACAAGCTTTACAAGAGTTAGAAGAAATTGTTCAACAATTAGAAAGAGGGACACTACCACTTCAAGATGCCTTACAAGCCTTTCAAAAAGGAATTTCATTAAGTCAGCATTGCCAAGAAGAATTAACGGAAGCCGAAGCGACAGTTACCAAAATGATGACTGAATCGGGATTACAGCCTTTAGATGAGGAGAATAAAACAGAATGATATTAGGTGGGCCCTTACGTTCCAAATTTGAACAGGCTTTGCAAGAGCAAGTTATCTCTTTAAATTCACCTTTAGAAATGGTGAAGCCAATGGTCTACTCGCTTAATAGCGGTGGAAAGAGATTAAGACCCTTACTTTTACTGACAACTATTGCGATTTTTAACAAAAAGAAAATTGATCAGGCTATGTTAACAGCCATTGCTTTAGAATTTATCCATACTTATTCTTTAATCCATGATGACTTACCAGCCATGGATGATGATAAGCTGCGAAGAGGCCAACCAACCTCTCACGTTAGGTTTGATGAAGCCACAGCAATCTTAGCTGGTGATGCCCTTCAAGCGGATGCTTTCGCAATTTTATCTAAAGATGAAAGCTTGCAAGCCCATCAGAAGGTCGCTCTGATCAGAGAATTGGCTCATGCTGCAGGTTCATCTGGAATGGTTGCTGGACAGCTTTATGACATTAAGGCAGAAAATAAAACGATAGACATTGAGCAGTTACAACAAATTCATTTGATGAAAACTGGCCTTTTATTTATATTTGCTATGAAAGCAGCTACAATTATTTTAGAGGCTGATCAAGCTGAAAGCGATCTAATGATTACTTTTGGACAGCACTACGGTGTTGCGTATCAAATTCATAATGATCTAAAAGATGTCATAGACTTGAATGAAGAAGTGGATAGCTTAACTTACTCAGATATTATCAATCATAAATCAACTTATCCTAGTCTTTTAGGAGTAGGACAAGCTAAAGCGAGTTTGATTGAAGAAATCAAGTTAGCAAGAAAAGCTTTAAACGATTTAGAAAAGCTTAGCCATAAATCTTTCAAACAGTTAGATAACTTTCTATCACCTCTTGAAAAACACCTATAAGGAGTAATGAATGAAAAAAGAACGAGTCGATAAGCTAGTGGTCCAAGCAGGAATTACTCACTCACGTGAACAAGCACGCCGTCTGGTTATGTCAGGAAAAATCTATGATCAAAACGATCAGCGCTATGATAAACCAGGTGAAAAAATACCGATTGATCGCGAGCTCTATCTGAAAGGGAAACCTTTCCCTTATGTATCGCGTGGGGGATTAAAGTTAGAAAGAGCCTTATCTTCTTTCAATATTGATATTACAGACCATCTACTTTTAGATATCGGTGCTTCAACAGGAGGATTTACCGATGTGGCTTTACAAAATGGCGCACGCTTATCTTATGCTTTAGATGTAGGTTACAATCAATTAGCTTATTCATTAAGACAAGATCCTAGAGTAGTCGTAATGGAACGGCAAAACTTTCGCTATGCTCGCTTCGAAGATTTTACAAAAGGACAGCCAACAATAGCAACAATTGATGTCTCTTTTATTTCTTTAGCTTTAATTTTGCCACCATTACAGCCGATTCTAAAAAAAGATGGTTCTGTTATTGCCTTGATTAAACCACAATTTGAAGCAGGACCTAGTCGGATTGGTAAAAAGGGTGTCATAAAAGACCCAGCAGTTCATCAAGAGGTCCTTGAAGAAGTATTAGCCTTTATTAGTAAAATTGGCTTTGTTATTAAAGAGCTTACCTATTCGCCAATTACAGGAGGCGAAGGGAATATTGAATATTTAGTGCATTTAATCAATGCTAGGCAAGTAGATAATCAAAGCCACTCAACAATTGCCATCGCAAAAATTGTGGAGGAGAGCCATCAAGCTTTTGAATAAACAATGCAAAGAGGTGCCTTATGTTAATCAGTTTAAGAATTGAAAACTTTGCAATTATTGATCAAGTTTCTATTGATTTTGATGAACAGATGACAGTGCTCTCAGGGGAAACTGGAGCGGGAAAGTCGATTATTATTGATGCGATTGGTATCTTATGTGGTGGAAGAGGGTCTACTGAGTTTGTGCGAAAAGGAAGCCCAAATCTCTTTATTGAAGGTCTTTTTAGTTTACAAGGAAATGAAAAGCTCTTAATGCAATTGCAAGCAATTGGAATTGAAATTGAGGATCCAGAAGATGCCCTTTTGATTCAACGCGAGATCCATAAGAGTGGACGAAATGTTATTAAAATTAATCAACGACCAGCTAATGTGACCATGCTAAAACGAATTGGTCGTTATTTGGTAGATATTCATGGTCAAAATGAACATCAAGCTCTGTTAGACTCCTCACGACATCTTGAGTTACTGGATCTTTTTGCTAGTGAGAGCTTACTTCAAGTTAAAGAAAAATATCAGCTAGTTTATAATCACTATCAAGATTTAAGACAGCAATTGTTAACTAAGAAATTTGACGAACAAGATGCACTTCAACGTTTAAATTATTTAGAGTTTCAGTTAGAAGAATTAAAAAATTTAGATTTAGTGGCAGATGAGGATCAGCAACTGCTACAACAAAGCAAGAGACTTCAAAATGCACAGTTAATGAGTCAGTATCTTAATGAAATCAACCAGCTAATGACCGATCAAGAAGCTAGTGTCGATCAGCAAATTGAGCGAGTGCTTTATCTGTTACAGCACTTGGGAAGATTTGATAATCAATATTTGTCATTTGAGGAGCGCTTACAAGGCCTGCAAGTAGATTTAAAAGAATTAAGCCGAGAAATTGCTTTTTCTTTTGATGTGCCAGATTATGATGAACAAGTGATGGATGAAATTCAAAGAAGACTAAGTCAGTTGGAAAAAGTTCAAAAAAAATATGGGCGTAATATTGAAGAGTTAATCGATTACCAGCTTGAACTCGTTAAGGAAATTGATCAAATTAAACATTTTGAAAGTTATCAAAAACAAACACAGGAAGCCTTCCTCAAAACTTATGAAGAAGCCTTTGAATTAGCTCAAAGCATATCCAATCTCCGTAAAGAAGCAGCCAAAGCAATTGTCTCAGAAGTTGAAGGTCAATTAAAAGAACTCTACATGCCGCATACTGAATTTGAGGTCAAGATGCGACAGGTAGAGTCTGATTCTAATTTGCAACCATTCTTTTCCAATTCTTATTTACGTTTGAATGAAGCGGGTATGGACCAAGTTGAATTCTACTCAAGGACTAATTTGGGAGAAGAAAGTCAACCACTGGCTAAAATAGCATCTGGTGGTGAACTTTCACGATTTATGTTGGCCTTGAAGACAATTTTCGCAAGAAATCAATCAGTTGAGACCTTAATATTTGATGAAATTGATACAGGGGTTTCTGGTAGAGTCGCTAGTGCTATAGCGAGTAAACTGGCTAAAATCGCTCAAAATAAACAAGTCTTATGCATCACCCATTTAGCACAAGTAGCTGCCGCAGCCAATCAACAGCTAATTATTAAAAAAGAAATTAATCAAGAGCGCACGGTTACACAAGTGGATTATTTATCAGAAGAAGAGCGAGTAGCCATGATTGCTGGCATGATGTCTGGTGAAGTACAATCTGAATCCAGTCTACAAGTAGCTCAAGACCTGCTCACATCCTATCAAAAGAATTAGGGGGTTTTTGTTTGAATAAACTACCGATAGTAGTGATTACAGGACCAACAGGAGTTGGGAAAACCACTCTTTCAATCCGTTTGGCTAAACGTTTCAAAGGGCAGATTATTAATGCGGATTCAATGCAAGTATATCGTGGATTGGATATTGGAACAGGAAAAATTAAATCGGAAGAAATGTCAGGAGTACCTCACCATCTCTTAGACATCTACGACCCGCAAGATAATTATGATGCCAGTCAGTTTCAGGCCGATGCCAATCGTGCAATCGAACAAATTTCGGCGGAAGGAGACTTGCCCATATTAGTGGGGGGGACAGGTCTTTATTTAGAGGGTTTACTTTATGACCTTTCATTTGGTGGTCAGGAATCAATGGATTCTCACTACCGTAAACATTTAGAAGAAAGATTGCAAAACGAAGGCGAAGGTATTCTATGGCAAGAATTGAATGCTATCGACCCTTTAGCTGCAAAGAAAATCCCAATACAAAATGGCCGTCGGATTGTACGAGCTTTAGAAGTTATTAAGCAAACAGGCAAACTTTTTTCAAGTCAGACCGATATAAGTAACCGTCAATCACGGTTTAATGAATTATTGATTATTTTAAATCGTCCGCGCGAGGAATTGTATAGTCGAATTAACCGCAGAGTTGAATTAATGGTCGAAGAAGGATTGGAAAATGAAGTCCATCAGCTGTATCAGCTTAACAAAAATCTAGAGCTTTCAAGTATGAAAGGTATTGGCTATAAAGAGTGGTGGCCTTATTTTGAGCAAAATCAATCACTTAAAGAAACGATTACGACTATCCAGCAAAATAGCCGGCGCTATGCAAAAAGACAATTAACTTGGTATCGTAACCGCATGAAAAATCAGCATTGGATTGATTTAAGCAATCCAGATTATGAAGATGAAGCAAATGAATTAATCGCAAATTTCCTAGAAGAAATTGAAAGGGAGAAAAATGATTGAAACAAGAAAAGGGCCTGAACGAGTCCTAATAGTGGGTATCCGAACGGATACTTATCAAGAAGATCGTTTTATGGAATTAATCTCAGAGATGGAATCCTTGACCCAAACAGCAAAGGGTGTGGTCATTAAAACAATGATACAAAACTTACCCAGACTCAATCATCATTCTGCCGTTGGGTCTGGCAAGTTAGAAGAAATCCGGCTCTATGTAGAAAGTGACGCTATTGATCTAGTTATCTTTTTTAATGCACTCTCACCAAGTATGAACAAAGTAATTGAGGCTGAATTAGGTGTGAAAGTCATTGACCGTGTTCAATTAATCCTCGATATCTTTGCCATGCGAGCTAAGAGTCGCGAAGGAAAGCTACAAGTTGGCTTAGCGCAATATCAATATTTATTACCAAGAATTGGTGGCCAAGGTAAGTCACTGTCTCGTTTGGGAGGAGGGATTGGTACCAGAGGTCCAGGTGAAACGCAATTAGAGACCGATCGCCGTCATATCCACTCTCGCATTACCCAAATAAAAAAAGATTTGCAGGAAGTGGTGCAGCATCGTAAACGAACACGCGAAAATCGCCACAGTGGTCGTGAGTTTAACATTGGCTTAGTAGGCTATACTAATGCTGGCAAATCGACTATTTTGAGTCAAGTAACGGAAAGTGAAACTTTCGTACAAGATCAATTATTTGCCACTCTAGATCCTCTCACTAGACAATTTGCCATTCATGGTCACCCAATGTTTACTTTGACAGATACCGTCGGTTTTATTGAAGAACTACCTACTCAATTAATCGAATCCTTCAAGTCAACATTGGAAGAAATCCGTTATATGGATGTCTTACTACATGTGGTTGATGCTTCCAATCCTGCCCATCTCATGCATGAAGAAACAGTCAACCGTATTTTGAAAGATATTGAAGCAGACCATATTCCGGTTTTAACGGTTTATAATAAAAAAGATGCAATGGAAGAGTCATTTGTTGCTGTTCAAAAACCAAATATAACGATTTCCGCTTTAGAAGCGACGGACATTGAAAAATTAAAAGAAGCGATTTGGGCTCTTTGTATTCAGTCAGCTGAGGCATACTCTGTAAAAATTTTACCCGAAGAAGCAGACCTCTTATCGCATTACCAACAAAATACGCTAGTCGAGAGTTTAGACTTCGATGAAGAAAATCAATTCTATCGAGTGACAGGATACCGTCGTAAACAAAATGACTAGCAGAGACTATAAAGGAGGATGAAAATGTTAACGATGAAAGATATTATTAAAGAAGGTCACCCAACCTTGCGTTTAAAAGCAAAAAAGGTAACTTTCCCAATGGATCCTTCGTTAAAACAAAAAGCCATGGAAATGTTAGAGTTTCTAAAGAATAGCCAAGATAAGGAAAAAGCAGAAAAATATGGGTTAAGACCGGGGGTAGGTTTAGCAGCCCCACAGATAAATATAAGCAAACAGATATTTGCTATGCATATTTATCAATTTGATGATGAAGGCAACATTTCTGGTGAAGAAATGAGTCAAATTTTCGTTAACCCAGTGATTACGAGACACTCTGTTCAGGAAGTCGCTTTAAGTGAAGGTGAAGGGTGCTTATCAGTGGATCGTGAAGTAGAAGGTTATGTGCCTCGTCCACAAAGAATAACACTCAAGTATCAAGATCTGGAAGGGAATGAACATAGTTTAAAATTAAGGAATTATCAAGCTGTGGTAGCTCAGCATGAAATTGATCATTTGCATGGTATCATGTTTTATGATCATATTAATGAGCAAGCGCCTTGGTATGCTAACAAGGATTTAATAATAATTTAGTTTAAGTATTAGCTAATCTAGAGAATAGATTGTTTGAATTTAATATTCTATGATATAATACTTAAGTAATTTGAAGAAGTTAGGAGAAGATAAGATGATTTCAGCAACAGATTTAAAAGCCGGTATGACTTTTGTGGACGAGGGAAACTTGATTAAAGTTTTAGAAGCTAGTCACCATAAACCGGGTAAAGGAAATACTGTTATGCGTATGAAGCTTCGTAATGTTCGCTCAGGTGCAACCTATGATACTACTTTTCGACCTGATCAAAAGTTTGAACGCGCATATTTAGACACTAAAGAAGTTCAATATCTTTACAAAATGGACGGTATGGCTGTGTTTATGGATTTAGAAACATACGAGCAATATGAACTGCCAGCTGATACCATTGAAAATGAGCTATTCTATTTATTAGATAATATGAACTGTAAAATTCAATTCTTCGGTCATGAAGTAATCGGAGTTGAATTACCAGGTACGGTTGTCTTGACTGTTTCGGAAACTCAACCTTCGATTAAGGGAGCAACCGTTACTGGCTCAGGCAAGCCGGCTACAATGGAAACAGGTTTAGTTGTAAACGTCCCTGATTTTATTGAAGCAGGTGAAGCATTAGAAATTGGAACAGCTGACGGATCTTATAAGGGAAGAGCTAACAAATAAGTTTAAAAGACGCAGCTTAATGAATTTTTTATATCATGATTGTTCGAAGATAAAAGCCCCTTGCTGATTAAAGATTCAGCAAGGGGCTTTTAATCAGTTAATCAAGTTCAGTAAAGGTTGCCCAATTATAATAAGAACCTTCATAGTTCTTAACATTTTCAAAACCTAACATTTCCATAATTAATTGCATATAGGCCGAACGAATATTGCTTGGACAATAAGTGACGATGGCATCCTCTTTATTAAATCCTTATTCTATGAAAAGAGCTTCGAATTCTTCATTTGATTTTAATAAAACCTCCTCATTATAAAGGTCTGTATTCTGTATATGAAATATTAATTGCGCCAGGCAAATGACCACCTTTTTTTAAGTGAGTCAAGGATTTTATAATCGGCAATTGTCTCAGTTAATTTGTGTGTATCAATAACAGCTGTACGATCGATATCTTTGACAGTTGCTTCCACTGGTTCTAAGGTTATTTGATCTTTAACCAATTGAATATCAGATTTAGCAATTGCTCCTGAAACATGGCCTTTTTTTGCTTCTTTTTGACCGCGGGTGTCAATAATTATAGTATCTGAATTGCCAAATCTGGAAGCCAAATAATTGACATCAACGATATAAACTCCATTGAAACGATTGAAATCAGCTTTATCTCCATTTAACTCACGCTCAGCTGTTTCAGCACTTGAGTTCTCCGTGTCACTTGCAAATGCAATAAAACTGTTATACGAGCTAAGACCTAGTGATAATAAAAATACTAAAAGTATATTTGTGATTTTTTTATAATATCCTTCCTTCATGTATTTTAGTACTATTGAGTAATAAATGGTAATAAACATCTGTGAAATAATTATATAAGTAGAAGCAACCTATCAGAATATTAAATAATCAAAATAAAAACCACCTCAACGAACTCTATTAATAGAGAACAATTGAGGTGGTTTAATGTTATAAAATATGCCAGGCAGGATTCGAACCTGCGACCTACGGTTTAGAAGACCGTTGCTCTATCCAGCTGAGCTACTGGCACATAACAGCTACATTATTATAGTTTTTTTTTTTTTGATTGTCAAGCTGTTTTTGTTAAACGTAAATGATAATGTTAAACGTAAATGATAATGTCTCAAGAGAACACAAATCAAAAAGTCCCACTATCCACTATAATAAATGATGAAAAGGATAGGAGGGAAAATGATGGGA
>NZ_JBNUPG010000017.1:0-29230 GCF_050409545.1 Facklamia sp. P12932
TAGTTTTATCCCGCAAATTTTTAAAATTTCAGGACATTTTCATTTACGGTTGACAAAAATCAATAATTGAAAATGGAGAATGCTCCTTTAAACCAATCAGCGCCGAACGTGAGGGAACTGAAAGTCATTCAGCAGCATCTTCATCAATAAAAAACAACAATCTACCCTTCAAAAGATAAAGGTCTATAGTAAAAACCCTTGGATAGATGCTGATTCCAATAGATAAGCTTTACTACCAAAAAAAATGGAAGAAACACTCTGCTTCTTCCATTTTTATTATTTACTCAATAATTGGATCATTTCTTCATACTCTGGGTACTGTTCGATCAGTTCATGGTAACGAAACAACTCAAAATCCTCAAACTCAAATCCTGGTGAAACCATACACGATACGAGCGAAAACCCATCTTCAACGGTTGAGCCAAAGATTGTCCCTTTAGGAACACGATATTGTAGTACTTGACCTTGCGCAACAGCTAGTCCTAAAGTAACATTTGTATAATCGCCATCTGGAGAAATCATATGCACGGTCAATGGCTGTCCGTAATGATAGTACCATATTTCATCAGCAGTTAAACGATGAAAATGTGAGGGGTTTTCTTTTTCCAATAGAAAATAGATACTAGTGAACAGAGAACGTTCTTTCCCATTTATTTTTAGTTTGTCTTGTGATCTTTCAACTTCGCAATAATAGCCACCTTCCGGATGAGCTTCCATATCCAAAGCTTTTATCCATTCTTCCATTGATTGATTCATAATAATCTCCTAACATTTTATACTATTTTAACATATGGAGTGTAAGGGTCTAAAATTCTTATCCACTTTAAGCAGCCTTGTAATTAGTAAACTTTCTCGATTTTGCTAGCATCTTATCGGATTACTTAATCTCATTCGCATAAACGACCCGATACAAAGCTTCTTTAACCTTATTGAATTGCTCTTGATCCATTGCTTCTGGATAAGTCATCAATAAAAGCGGAATCGCATTTTTCCCTTCTTCTAATGGAGGTTGCGTGTAGTCATAAGCATTCAACTTAAAATCTAAACGCTGATAAAAATTTATTCTTCGTTTAGTGATATTGTCTTCAGGCTTTTCTACCTCTAAGACTATTTTTTTATCAGCTTCATTTAAGAAAGTATTCAAAAATTTACTGCCATAATTTCTACCTCGGAAACTGTCATCTATGGCAAAATGTTCAATAAATACATATTCTCCAATGTCCCAAAAAGATATAAAACCTACTACTCTACCGTCATCTTCTAAGGCTTTCATTTGATAATTAGGATTTTTCAATATTTCTAATTGTAAGTTTAAACTTCTTTTTTCATCTTCAGGAAAAGAGCTTTCATAGATATTCCAGATTGCAGTAAAATTTTCCACTATAAATCCTCCGTCAATTTCGTAACTATTTTTTTCGTATTATTACAAGCATAGCAAAGTTTACAAAACTTTTCATAGGCTATCAAACCATAAAACAAATTCTTCCTTAAATAAAAATAGTGATTTCCATAAGCTAAATCTTTAGGCAATCTTCTAGAAGTTAAAAAACTTTGTCATAGCTATTAGTTTATACTTTACTTAGTCAACATCTATTTTAAGTTAGTTAATAAAAACACTGTCCTGATCGAGCTGTTTTAGTCTTAGGTTCCACTCATGAAGAGCTATAGTTTTTTTAGTGAGCCCATTCAATGCTAGGTCTTTATACTTCCTTAAAAGGCTACTTGCATTTAATTTATTGCTATTAAAATAATCAGCTACTCTAATATAACCCCCAAAAGTGAGTTTGATAGCTCTATCTTTGGGGGGCATCTCTCCTATAAAGATCTTTATATTATTAATTTTATCGATTTCTTATACTAGTTTCTCTTTAAACAAAACTTAAAGTATGCTGAACATTTACTTGCTAGTCAACTGCTTATTGCTAGCTAAAAAACATCTCATTTCATAATCTTTTTGATCCATTTTATACTTGTCTTATAAGGTGGATAACGGAAAGGAAGATCAAGCCAATTACTTTTTTTCAAGATGCTTTTACTATGAGAAAAGGTGTCAATGCTGTTTTTGCCATTATAGCTGCCCATTCCGCTTTCTCCCACTCCACCAAAGCCCATATAAGGAGTCGCTAGGTGGGTTACTGTCTCATTTATTGCTCCCCCTCCGAAGGAAACCTCCGTTAAAACCTTTCGCTCAATATCTTTCTCTTTTGTAAATAAATACAAAGCTAAAGGCTTTGGACGTGCCTTAATATGATCCATCGCTTCATCTATAGTCTTATAGGTGATTATGGGTAATATCGGACCAAATATCTCTTCTTGCATAATTGGATCTTTCCAAGAAACATCCTCCATTAATGTGATATTTATTTGGTGTGTTTCATCATTTTTTTGACCCCCGTAAATCACTTTGCCTGTCTCTAGCAGATTAAGTAATCGCTGATAATGCCTATCACTGATTATTTTGGGATATTCAGGATTTGTTTCTGCGTGCTTGCCAAAAAAACCTTCCAGAGTCTTCATTAATTCCTCTGTTAGTTTTTCTTTCACATCTTCTTGAACAAGTAAATAATCTGGAGCCACACAGGTTTGTCCTGCATTTAAAGCTTTGCCCCAAGCAATTCGCTTAGCAGCTATTTTTATATCGGCTGATTTGTCAACAATGGCTGGACTTTTCCCACCTAATTCTAAGACGACTGGCGTCAAATGCTGAGCTGCTTTTTCCATTACAATTTTCCCCACCTGTTTGCTTCCTGTGAAAAAAATTAAGTCAAAATCTTTACTTAACAAAGACTGATTAACTTCAACAGCCCCTTCCACCACCGTCACATAAGCCGGATCAAAGGTATCTGCGATCATTTTTTTAATAATAGCAGACGTAGCCGGTGCAAATTCAGAGGGTTTGATAACAGCAGTATTTCCGGCCGCTAAGGCACCAACAAGTGGCGATAAAGTCAGCAAAAATGGATAATTCCAAGGGGCAATAATCAACACCTGCCCATAAGGCTCTTTATAGACACGACTGACTGATGGAAACTGAGAGATTGGTGTTCGTACACGCTTAGGTTTGAGTAATCTCTTCATGTTTTTTAACATATAAGTGATCTCTTCTAAAACCAATCCAATCTCACTAACATAGCCTTCAAATCCTGCTTTATTTAAATCACTTCTTAAGGCTTCTAATATTTCAAGCTCATAGTCTTCAATCGCTTGATACAATTTTTTCAGCTTAGCAATTCGAAAATCAATTGCTTTGGTCTCTCCACTTGCAAAATATTCTTTTTGTTTTTCTAATACACCACTTGTCTCTTCCATTTTTATCATGCTCCTTCTTAATAAGCTGCTTCTAAAATATCCATAATCCGTTCAGTAGTAACTTGCACTGGGTTCACAATTGTAGCCCCATCATTCATGGCTGTCTTGGCAATCTGTTTAAAATCCTCTTTTTTAACATCGACATCTCGCAAACGGGTCGGTAAACCCGCTATTTTATGCAATTCATTAAGTAAATCTCTGATAGCATTTATTGTACGAGCGGCTCTTTGATCTTTGGGTGTCTGGCTGTATACTTCTGGTCCAGAGAAAGCCAATAAAATTCTAGCATACTCCTCTTTACAAGATTGTGAATGCTTTAAATTCATTTCCATAGCATATGGAAGTAAAATCGCCATCGCATCTCCATGGGCAATTTTACTGATTGATCCACAAGCGTGACCTATCGCATGAACAATGCCTACCATTGAGTTAGAAAAGGATATACCTGCCATTAAGGACGCATTCGCCATGGCTATGCGAGCTTCTTTATTTTTACCATTTTGGACCGCTTCTTTAAGGTGCTTCCCAATTAATTCTATGGCAGCTAAGGCATAAGCAGAGCTAAGTGGATTTTTTTGACAACCCGTTAAGGCCTCAATACTGTGTGTTAAGGCATCGATTCCAGTTGATGCAGTTATTTTCGCTGGAAGTGACGCTGTCATTCGATAATCTAAAACAGCCACATCTGGTAAAAGACTGTATGAAATAAACTCCAACTTTACCTTACGGCTCGTGTCCGCAATCACTGAGACTAAGGTTGCCTCCGAGCCTGTGCCTGCAGTACTTGGCACGACTATCAAAGGATTTAACTTACCACCGACTAGCTCTAACCCCATGAGTTCATTTAAGTCTTTGACTTTTTTAGAAACTAAAACATTTACTCCTTTAGCAGTATCAATAACTGATCCACCGCCAATAGCGATGATACTATCACATTGATGTGTTTGATAGACGTCACTGATTTCCTGGACCACATTTAATGATGAGTCTTGTGGAATCTCTTTGAAGATAGCAGCGATTTCAATATTGGCATCTTCTAAAGCCTCTGTAATAATTTGCACTTGTCCATGCTTTATCAATGACTCATCTGTTAAAATCAAAGGCCTCTGGGCCTCTAAATTCAATAATTCAAATGGGATGTTTTCTAAAGCGCCTTTGCCAGATAAAATCTTGACTGAATTCATAAATTCATAATATTCTGGTATTTTCATACTAATCCTCCTTAAAACACTAAATGAAAGTAGGCTTTGCCTTTGCTGGCTGAAAGCACTGGTTGTTCTTTTAAAATATTTTTGCTAATAAAATTTGGGAAAAGATAAGCTTCTACATAATATAAAATTCGAACGAGAGGCATAGCTTTTAGGAAATCACCTTTAACAATAAAACGATGTTGAGCATAGCCCTGGTGCAGACCTATTTGACCAAGAATTAACATTTGTGCAGCCCGATAACTTTTAAAAATAATCGACAGATCAGCTGGGGCATCCACATGCTTTCCTAAATAATTAAAGCCATCATTTCTTTTTTCAAAGAATACTTTTGTACTAGTGTTTAAAACTGTCAATTCAAACAAGAAACCATCCGCATAGTGTCCTAACTCTTTCTGAATTGCAGGCTCTACTTTAGCAGCAGCTATTAATCCTCTTACTAAAAATTTTAAACCAATTTCTACCATTAATTTTTTCATAACATGCAACCGCCTTTTATAAATTTTGCTTAATTAAATAAGCAATTTAACAATCTGATTCACAGGTATTTCTTCCGTAGCAAATTTCTGTTGAATAATTAAGCCATCTAACAAAGCTAAAATAAGATAAGAGAGGGCGTGATAATCTCTTCCCTGTCGCTTTAATCCTTTTATTAAACTTTTTCGAATGGTCTCTCGCCAGGACTGATAGCGTGTTTCAAACTTTTTAGCCAAGGATTGATTATTAGTAATCGCATCGCTTAAAAGATAAAGATGTAAGGAGCCTCTAGTATCCGCATAGATAATTTTATTAAATAAAGTCTTCAATATTTCTTCTGCATCAATCTCCTCATCAGACTCTTCAATGAATAAAAGTAAGTCTTCTGTTATCATTTCTAAATTTTTTTCTGCCAATTCATAAATGATCGCTTGTTTGGCAGGATAATAATAATAAAGCGTTCCTTTACTAATACCCGCTGCTTCAGCAATTTTACGCAAAGTTGTTTCTTCAATGCCTAATTCACTAATTAAAACTGATGCAATCTCAAGTATATAAGATCGCATATCTTGATTAGAGTTCCCATCACTAATAGATATTTTTGTCATTTATCCACCCATTTCCCGTTCGGTCGACTGACCGATTAATTAGTTTAAGTTTAATTCAACCAGCTTTTAGTGTCAAATATGCTTATTTTAAAGCTACTATGATTAAGAAAAAAGAAGTTATTAAAAGGGAGAGATCCCACAATATAATAACCTTCTAATATAGATAATTACGCTTTTCTTCAGAGCGTAAAATATTTTGTGTAAGCTCCGAATCTTTGTAGAAAAAGAGACCTCTCTTATGTAAGATTGTAAAATCAAATAAGCAATCACACAGGAGGTCCCTTATGGAAGTCGTTAGCACAAAATTATTCACAGCACTAGCAGAAGATAAATCTGTTCAGGACCTATTTCGTCAAAACTTAGAAGAAGCGATTAACTTATTACCTGTATGCGAAAGGACAGTCTTTCTTAATTACGAAAAATCGGAAGTCAAAGGCTGCAATGGTTAAGGAACAATTTCCCATGAGAGATCTTTAGAAAAGTATCTATATACCTATGTTTCAAAATTCAATACGAAGTTTTCTTCTAGAATCCATAAGGGATTTGGTCAAGCACAATAGGAACTAAATAAAATGCTAGATGAAATACAAGGAAAAGGTCAAAGCAAAAAAATTCATCCCCTATAGGGGATGACGTATAATGCCTATAATATTATCTAGTTAGAAGATTTTTACTTAATCTTACATTAGCTTACACAATTTATTTGACACTGCCCTATATTTACTACCATACAAAAAAGAATATAGATTTATTTTATCTCAATATAAGACCTATTAAGCATTTCGAACCATAACTTTATTTAAGTTCAACTACTTATGTCTTAAAATACTGATAAATCTATATTCTTATTAAAAAACAATGGAGATGAGGGGAGTCGAACCCCTGTCCAAATGTCTCGCCACCAAAGAATCTACGTCAATAGTTGCGTCTATTATTATTTAGCTCCCACATAGCCGACCAACAGGCATTTGTGTTTGCGAGTCTGCTTATCTCTTCTAAGGCTTACAGACGGAAAGACTTAGCGTATCCCACTAATTTGAGACCAGGAACTAACACATGGGCGATGCTAGGCTGATCTTAGCCAGCTGTTTTTAGGCAGCTAAAGCTAAATTGTTATTATTGTTTGCAGTTATATTTAACTGTAGCGTTGGTGAGGTAGTCGCTGCCTACCTGACGCATCCAAGGTTCGAACAACACCTGTCGAAACCATGACACCCCCAATTAAAGGTATAAATACATACTAGCATCTCCATGAGGAAATGTCAAAGAAGGTCAGTCAGCTTTTAGACGAATTATCTTGGACTTCCTACTTAAAGAGTTTGAGGTAATTTTTTGACGGCATTCAGTAAAATTGGCGTCACTAAAATTGAAAAGATCATCTCAGGTACACCATTCACTAACACAATACCACCGAGCACCTGCCATAAACTATCGAGATTGGCTCCACTAATTTGTGAATACTCTGCCTGTTTAAAGAGGCCAATTGCCCCTAAGACGAAAACTGTATTTAAGATTGAACCTAAGGCCCCTGCTATCATATAGCGCAAGCGATCTTGAATTTTATCTTGAGCTTGGTGGGCAAACCATCCAACAATCAAAGGCATAATCATCCGTGGTAAAAGTGAGACTAATGGTGAAGAAAAGACATAAACATACATGGGCGATGTTGGCATAACATAAGCACGAATCAAGGAGTTCAAGCCCCAAAATGCTCCGATAATAAAACCATCTTTAGTGCCTAACCATAAGGTCGCTACAATTACCGTTACATGAATAATAGTAATATTTAATGGGGGTATGGCTATATAGCCTAGAAAAGGTACCCAAGTTTGTAATAGGATAATAGCCATGAAGATACTTAAAATAACTAAGCGTTTAGTTTTCATAGCGTTTTGATTTTGTAATGCTGACACAAATATCCTCCTCATTTAATGAATGGAATGACCATTCTTAATGTAATTGTAAGTGGGTTCACAGAGTCTTTCATCAAGAGTTACCTCTAAATCATATTCATCAAAAAACCATTCGTCATCTTGTTCAATAAAGAAGAGGACCCCATTGGGCGCTTGATAAGTGACTAAAGGGTCTTCTGGCTGAACAGAATCAATGGCAATCCCAAAACCATTGTCAAAAGGGCTCGATCCATAAATTTTTGTTTTAAAGCGAACACCAGCACCTTGGCTAAATCCTATTTCTTCCTTAAACCAATCTGCTGCTTTATTTGTTACTGTTAGTTTCATATGCTTTGTTGCAATCAAATGCAACAACTCCCTCCTCTATAAACTGAATCTATCATATAGCAATTTTTTTATCTGAGCGAGTTTTTTGCTTAATCCACCAAATTATGTTGGAAAGCATATATCGTCGCTTGTGTGCGATCATCCACTTCTAATTTTGATAGGATATTAGAAACGTGGGTTTTTACCGTCTTTAAAGTGATAAACAACTCTTCTGCAATCGCTTGATTGGAATACCCTCTAGCAATCAATCCTAAGACTTCACGCTCACGATTGGTCAAATCATCATGCAGATGGACTTGCCTTTCTTCGGTTTCGCGATTTAGCATCTTTTGCGTAACTTCATCCTGCATCACGCTCTTACCTTGGTAGGTTGAGCGAATAGCCTCGGCGATTTCTTTAGCTGATGAAGTTTTTAGGATATATGATTGAGCTCCTGCTTCAATAGCTGGATATACTTTTTCGTCATCTAAGAAAGATGTCACGATAATAATTTTAGCTTCGGGCCACTCTTGCATAATTTTTTGCGTGGCTTCAATTCCGTCCATGGTATCCATGACTAAGTCCATCAAAATAACATCCGGTCGTAAATCCAGGGCACGATGATAACCTACTAAGCCATTATTAGCTTCTCCCACCACTTCCATATCTTCTTGAATACTTAGATAAGACGAAACACCTAGCCTGACCATTTCGTGGTCATCAACTAATAATACTTTTATCATACACTGACTCCTTTATTTTATAATTTTATTTTTTAAGTTTATAAGGCAACTTAATATCGACAACCGTTCCCTGCCCTGGAGAAGAAATTATCGAAACCGCCCCTCCCATCCCCTTCACTCTTTCTTGGATATTGGTTAAACCATAAGAGCCTGACTTTTTCGATTGAACAGGATCAAAGCCACGTCCATCATCAACAATGCGAATATTTATCATATCCATTGTTTCTCTTAGATAAACATCTAATTTATTTGCTCGAGCATGCCGCATAGTATTTGACACCGCTTCTTGAATAATCCGAAAGAGATGGTCTTCGATTCCCGTTTCTAGTCTAGGATCATCTAATTCCCAAGTCAGTTCTAGAGGTATTTTGGCTTGTAGTTCTAATAGCAAATTATTAATTCCTTGTTGCAGTGATTTTCCTTGTAAGTCAACCGGTCGTAAATGTAAGAGCAAGGCTCGCATTTCAGTTTGAGCATTTCCAATGACCGATTCAATTTTTTCAAGCTTAGCACTTAATTTAGGGTTTTCCTCTTCAGGATAGGATTCAGTAATAGCTGACAACATCATCATAGCAGCAAATAATTGTTGGGATACCGAATCATGAAGTTCACGTGCTATGCGACTACGCTCATGTTCGATAATTTCTTCCTTAGTCTCTTCACCGACAAAGACCGGAGCAGCTGTAAATTCTTGTAAGTCTTCAGTCAAATCAACCAAGCGATTGCGCAGGCGGTTAATATCTTGGGCCAAGCTATAATCTTGTGTATAGAGACTGGATTTACGGTTGGTTTTATTGAAGATCGGATGGTGATATTTGCCTAACAATAACCAATTGATTTTTGCTCGAATCAGTTCATAAGAATCATTTAGTGAAAAGGTAAGATATAAACTATAGATGACTGAGAAGGCAATAATAATAGCTACTACCCAGATAAATAATCGAACGTCCCAGATCTTAATTATAAAAAGGTCTTCAATATTAAAA
This sequence comes from Facklamia sp. P12932, assembly GCF_050409545.1. NCBI lineage: Bacteria > Bacillati > Bacillota > Bacilli > Lactobacillales > Aerococcaceae > Facklamia > Facklamia sp. P12932. The sequence continues at coordinate 9,551 of NZ_JBNUPG010000017.1, forward strand.
GCTGGTAGTTGCCATGCACAAAGACCAACCACAAAAAAACAGATCAGCAATGTAATAATTAATTGATTGAGTAAGATACGAATCCATAACCGTAAATTCATAAAATAATCACCTCTACATCTCCTATAAAGCTTGAAATAATAACATTTAATTTGCGGTTAGCCTGTTGATAATCGGGACTACGCCATTTAAAGTTTTCCAATGTTAATACATAGTCTTGAGATTCAAATAAAACATTGCCACTAATTAAAGATATATTCATTTTCAAGCCAATATCCCTCGGAATGATTAAACGAACACGGCCAAACATTTTTCGAATGACTACCGTATGCTCACCTGCTGGAATGAGGGTATTCCCTAAATCAATAATAGAATTTCCACCAAAATATACAAGATTAATATCATCCCACTCATATGAAGTCTTAGTTCCTTCTTCTCGCATATCAAAAAGAGAGCGATACTCTAAGATTGTTCGCTGCTGGTCTTGTGGTTGAAGCAGTTTAATCCCGTAATAACTCTCAGACTCTTTAGGGGCTGGATGTAAAACACTCTCCGAAAGATTACCCATTTCATGGATATGCTCTTTTTTAAAGACAATTAAAGCGAAAAAGATGGTTAAAAGAAATAGCCAGAATGATTTGGTTAAAACAATCGTCATAATAACCAAAATCAAACCCAATCCTAAAATCAATCGGTTCAACCAATAGCGCTCTATATAAAGGCTCAAACTGATGAGCAAAAATCCTCCTGCAAACATTCCAAGAAAATGCCAATCTGTAAGTAATTCTAATATAATTAAAAAGATACAAAGAATCATCGTGAGAAAAATACGTTTGCGAAAGAAGTCTTTCATTGGAATACCTCCCTTCTGTTAAGTCATTGCTATTATTGCATAAAAGATATACTGAAAAAAGATAATACTTTGCTTATCTTCCATCTATTATAGCAAACAAATCCTAGAAAAAGGCATAAAAAAAGACCCCCAAAAGGAGTCTAACTGTTGGATAAATTATGCCTTAGCCACCTTAGTAATTTCCACATCAAATGAGCCGCCCGGTGTTTCAATAGTTACTTTATCACCCACTTTATGGCCTAATAGAGCTTTGGCCATTGGCGAATCGTTAGAAATCTTATATTCCATTGGGTCTGCTTCAGCAGAGCCAACAATGGTATATGCTTCTTCAGGACCATCAGGCAATTCGTTAAAAGTCACGGTACGACCCAATGTTACTTCATTAGCCGCAACATTTTTATCATCAATAATTTCAGCAAAGCGCATCATATTTTCTAATGTTGAAATACGTCCTTCAACGAAAGCTTGTTCATCTTTTGCTGATTCATATTCTGAGTTTTCAGAAAGATCACCAAAAGACCGGGCTACTTTAATGCGTTCAATAATTTCAGCTCGTTTATTTACTTTTAAATCTTCTAATTCAGCTTCAATTTTTTTCTTACCTTCTAGGGTCATTGGATATGTTTTATCTGCCATCTGTTAATACTCCTTCAAATTAATTAATAATTGTGTTAATTTTAGTAACTAATAAATCTATGGCCACATGATTATGGCCGCCTTCCGGGACAATAATATCTGCATAGCGTTTAGTTGGCTCAGTAAATTGATGATGCATCGGCTTGACAACTGTTTCGTACTGTTCAAGAACAGATTCTACAGAACGTCCTCTTTTAATGACATCGCGTTTAATTCTTCTAGAAAGGCGAATATCATCTTCCGTATCGACATATATTTTAATATCACATAAGTCACGAATCATTTTATCTTCAAAAATTAAAATCCCTTCTAAGATTAGCACGTCACGTGAAGCTTCTCTACGTGTTTCAAGTGAACGCGTGTAGTTCACAAAATCATAAATAGGGACTTCAATTGTTTCACCTCTTATAAAAGCTTGGATATGTTCAAAAAATAAATCATTGTCAAAAGCAAAGGGATGGTCGTAATTCGTCTTTAATCTTTCCTCAAATGTCAGATGGCTTTGGTCTTTATAATAATTATCTTGTGCTAAGACCAAAACGGACATCTCAGTAAACTGTTCTAATATTCGCTTGCTAACACTTGATTTACCAGAACCTGATCCACCAGTGACACCGATGATGATGGGTCTATCCCCCATTACTTCACTCCCTTAATTGACAAATACATAAAGAAAGCAACCACCCAATAAGAGGTGATTACTTGCTTTCTATTGAACTTGCTCAAAACTATACTTAAGAAAATAACATATAAATTAGCTGAATGCAAGCCATTTCATATTATTTCTTTTTTAGTATTCAAATGCTTGTTAAAAGTTTCGTTTGTTGTTCTTGCTATTCTTCTTCTAATTCTGCATTTTCTTGACTCGCTTCTTTTTTTGCTTCATCAAAGAATGGTTGAACGTATTGTTCTACTAAGGCACTATGCTCAACTTCTGTTGCAGAATAATAGATTTTGCCTGTATTCATATCTGCGACAAAGTAATAGTTATCTGAATAAGTTGGATATATAGTCGCCATAATCGATGATAGAGAAGGACTATTAATCGGTCCTACTGGCAACCCGCTATGTTGATACGTATTATAAGGCGAATCTACTTCTAAATCTTCATAAGTAACCAGCTCTTTATGCTTGCCAAGTGCATAAATAACCGTAATATCACTTTGTAGAGCCATTTCAATGTTTAGACGGTTGAAGAAAACTCCTGCAACTAAGGCGCGATCTTCATCAGTCGATGCTTCTCGTTCAACAACCGAAGCCAGACTCAACAACTGGTGATAGTTTAACCAAGTATTGCTAAGGTCTTCTTGCAATTTCTGAAATTCAATATTAGCTTTTCCAACCATATTAATGATTAAATCATCAGCCGTCATGCCAGCAATATAATCATAAGTAGCTGGGAAAAGATAACCTTCTAAACGATATTTTAAGCCTTCAATCTCAGATAGTGGTTGAATCAAGCTTGGAAAACGCCTTAACAAGTCTTCAAACAGCTCTTCACTTTGAACGCGATCAATAAAAGTATCAGCTTCAATTGGTGTTTGTTCAGCCACTACTTGTGCAATATCAGTTATTTGCATGCCTTCCACAACAGTCAGTGTGGTATCAATATCTTCTTGGATTGGTTCGCCACCTTCCTTTAAAGTTGCAATCAACTCTTCTGCATTCATATTAGGCTTTAATTGATAATAGCCTGCTTGAAAGTCACTAGCTCCTTTAAATTTCATAAACAAATTAAAAATTTGACTATTGTTAACCAGTTTTTCATCTTCTAAAATTTGTGCAATATCACTAGAAGTCGACCCGATGGGAATCGTCACTTCGATTGCCTCAGAACTATTGGCATCCACCGGCCCTAAATCTTTATCCAGTTTCCAATAAATGAATAAGGTGCCTACTACGATAATAATCAAAAATATCCAAAGAATGATTTTAATTACTCGATTGGTCCAAAGTAATTCTTTAACATGCATGGTTTCATTTACTTTTGCATCTTCTTGTATTCTATTCCAATCTATCTTCATACTTCCTCCTAATAGCCTAATGTTGTAAGCATTATAGCAAATAACACAGTAAATAACTATCCTGACCTAATTAATGAATGATTAAATTAATGTTTCAAGCTTCATGATTTTATAAGAGAAAAAGCTCTTGCCGATTTCATCAATCGGAAAGAGCTTAGCTTTCTTAACTATTCTTCTTCATCTGCCAAAAATGTATTTAATACTTCGTCAATCATGTTCCATTCTTCTTCAGTTTCGATCGCTTGTAAATCACCAGAAGTCCCATCTGGATTTTCTTTATAGGAGTAAGCTTGAATTTCTACTTCTTCTTCTTCATTTGCTCCAGCTGGATAAATAAGGACATAGGATTTATTATAGTCTTGTGAATCAAAGGTGAATAGAATTTCATATAACGATTCGTTGCCTTCTTCATCGACAACAGTAATGTAGTCAATTTCTTTTTCTGCGTGTTCATGATTATGTTCTTCTACCATCTTAACACCCCTATTTCTTATAATCTAAGTAATTTTGTAAAATCATCACTGCCGCTAATTTATCAATTACTTTTTTGCGTTTTTTACGTGAGACATTCCCTTCTTCAATCAGCATCCGTTCTGCTTGAGAAGTAGTCAATCGCTCATCTTGATAAATAATTTGACAGTCTGGGACAATTTTATGCAGTTTTTCACCAAATTTTTGGGAAGCCTCTGCTCTTGGTCCTAATGTATTGTTCATATTTTTTGGTAAGCCAATAATGACTTTATCTACTTTATACTCTTCGATGAGTTCTTGAAGACGTTGATAACCAAAGTTATCCGATTCTTCATCAATCGGTATAGTTTCAATTCCTTGGGCTGTCCAACCCATTAAGTCACTAATAGCAACCCCTACCGTTTTAGAACCCACATCTAAGCCCATGCTGCGATTTCCAATTGGCATGAACTAAGACTCCTTCTTAGTTAGATAATACTTGACTAATTTTTCGACAATTTCATCGCGTTCATGACGACGAATGAGGTTACGCGCATCATTGTGACGTGGAATATAAGCCGGGTCACCTGATAAGAGATAGCCCACAATTTGATTGACTGGATCATACCCCTTCTCCTCCAATGCGCGATAGACAATCTCTAAGCTCTCGCGAACTGTATGTTGGTTTAAATCATCTAACTTAAAGAGTATTGTTTCATCTAATGATTGCATAGATGTATTCACCGAACCTTTCTTAATCTCATCAACTTAATACATCCCTAGTTGATTTGTTAGCTATTATCTCCAGTTTACCATAAATCCCTATAAAAAGGCTCTTATTGTGCTTTATTTATAGCTTTTTCACTATTAAAATTGTGTTTCAGGCTAGATCAGTCTATTCTCAATCTCTTGCGGCACTGCTTCTAATAACTGAGGAATAGCCGCTGGATTTTTACCCCCTGCTTGCGCCATAGTCAAACGACCTCCTCCACCACCTTTAATATGTTTTGCTAATGGTTTTATTAAATCTCCCGCATTAATGCCCTTAGCCACTGTTTCTTGATCGACTAAAACTAACAGATTAGCTTTTCCCTCATGAGAAGTGGCTAAAACAAGGATATTAGAAGCAGCTTTTTCTCGCCATGTATCGCCTAAAGATCTTAAAGAATCCATATTTTGATTGTCTACGCTGGCTGCAATAAAGCTAATGTCTTTAACTGTTTGAACATCATCAAAGATTTCATCTGAAGCTTCCTGCATTAAGCGTGCAGTCAAGGAGTCGATTTCAGATTGCTGTACTTTAAGATCCTGTTGTAACTGTTCAATCTTGCTTAGCAGTTGATCACTTTGGCTAACTTTCAATTGATTTTGAACTTCTTTTAGTAGCGATTCGTTCTTTTGATAGTTGGCGATAGCTGCTTGACCTGTTAAGGCTTCAATGCGGCGCAATCCTGCTCCTATACCACTTTCAGCCATTAATTTAAAGGTTCCAATCTCATTAGTATTGTTAACGTGAGTTCCTCCACACAATTCGATGGATTCATTGCCTACATTAACTACGCGAACAATTGACCCATATTTTTCACCAAAGAGTGCCATGGCTCCCATTGCTTTTGCTTCATCAATTGGCATTTCACTTATGTCAACATTAATAGCGTTTTCAACCATAAAGTTTACATAGGATTCCACTTGTTTAAGTTCTTCGGCTGACATTTTACCAAAATGTGAAAAATCAAAACGTAAGCGATCTGGCCCCACATACGATCCTTTTTGATTAGCGTGGTCCCCTAAAACTTCTTTTAAGGCCTTATGTAATAAGTGAGTAGCTGTATGGTTTTGATTGGTCCTCATTCTGGCTTGACGGTCAACTGTCAAAGTATAAGACTGTTCGCGATTTAACGGCATTTCCAATGTTTTCACCTTATGCATAAATTGACCATGAGGACTCTTTTGAACATCTAGGACCTCTGCCAGCATTTGATCGCCATCAAAAATCCCTCCTAAATCGGCTACTTGTCCCCCCATTTCGGCATAAAAAGGTGAGCGGTTAAAGAATACAATCCCTTCACTATTAGCTGGTAATTGGTCCACTTCTTGGTCATCGACGACAATATATTTCAATGTCGCATCTGAACTTAATTGTTCATAACCCACAAAATCAAACTCATAGTCAATAGCTTGTAGAGTTGTCGATTGGATCGCCATCGATCCTTCATCTGTACGTGCGGCACGGGCTCTTTCTCTTTGTTCTTCCATGGCTATCTCAAAACCTTCAATGTCTACTGTTAGCCCTTCTTCATCAGCCATTTCTTGCGTCAATTCAAGTGGGAAACCGAAGGTGTCATATAAATGAAAAGCCCTGTCTCCATTAATAACCGTTTGGCCTGCTTGACGAACCGCATTAATCACTTGATGAAGTTGGACTTCGCCTTCTTCAATTGTTTCATGGAAACGTTGTTCTTCTTTTAAAAGTACTTCTTTAACAAAGTTTTCTTTTTCGATGAGCTCTTTATAAGGATCACCCATCATAGCCACAATAATTGGCACTAAATCTGAAATAAACAGATGATTAATTCCTAATTTACGACCATGCATAACTGCACGACGGATTAAGCGTCTTAAGATATAACCGCGTCCTTCGTTAGAAGGTAAAGCTCCATCAGCAATAGCAAAGGATACCGCACGGATATGATCAGCAATAACTTTAAAAGAGGTATCTGTTTTTACATCATCACCATAATTGACAGTTGTCAATCTACCAATTGCTTCAATGATCGGCATAAATAAATCTGTTTCGAAATTTGTCGGAACATCTTGCATGACCGAGGCCATCCGTTCTAAGCCCATACCTGTATCAACGTTCTTGTTAGGCAAGGGTTGGTAGCTTCCATCTGGCATATGATTGTATTGTGAGAATACTAGATTCCAAATTTCTAAGTAACGTTCATTTTCTCCTCCTGGGTACATTTCAGGGTCATCAGCTGAAAGGTTTTGATAATTTTCCCCTCGGTCGTAGAAGATCTCTGAATCGGGACCACATGGTCCGGCACCAATATCCCAAAAATTATCAGCCACAGCCACAATATGATCTTCATCTAAACCACATTTTTCTATCCAAATCTGCTTAGTTTCTTCATCTTCGGGATAATAGGTAACATATAGGCGGTTGGGATCAAAATTCAACCATTTTTCTGAAGTTAAAAATTCCCACGCCCATTGAATGGCTTCTTCTTTAAAGTAATCCCCTATGGACCAGTTACCTAGCATTTCAAATAAAGTATGGTGTCGTGCAGTCACACCAACGTTTTCAATATCGTTGGTACGAATACACTTTTGAACATTGGCAATCTTGGGATTGTCAGGAACTTCAGTTCCATCCATGTATTTCTTCAAAGCAGCAACCCCTGAGTTAATCCATAACAGCGTTGGATCGTTAATTGGAATGAGGTTAGCTGAGGGAACGATTTGATGATTTTTCTCTGCAAAAAAATCTAAAAACATCTGACGTATTTCTTTACTCTTTAATGGTTTCATGCCGCATTCTCCTTCAATAAAAATAAAGAGTCATTATATGCAAGGGCGCTTAACCACGGTACCACCTTGCTTATAATAACTCTTGGTTATCTTCTTAAGTGACTGTTAACGCCAGCAAAACGCCAATCTTTCGAATGGTCCGTATGAGGGAGCATCAATGTCTTGATTACTTGCACCAAATGTAATCTCTCTAGAATGACCTGACATGTCCTCTACCTTTAGTAATATAGCAATTTTTATAAAAAAGGTCAATCCTGAATAAAAAAATCTTGCCAGTTAGTATATAATCATTAATAGAAAGTTTTTCATTGAAAAGTAGGTGATCGTACGATAAATTCTTTAGTAAAAGCCTAGGCATCCATAACACCTTTAGAAAATCAAGGAATTGAAGAAAGATAGAAGTTGTAACAAGTTATATAATTAATCTTGAGGACCAGTTATTAAATTAAAATTAGCTAAATAATATTTATAAAAGGTGGTGAAACTTATGAATAAAGATAATCACAAGAAAGATTTAAAAATTGAAAACATTTTGAAAATCTTTCCAATTATAGGCATGATTGGCGTAATCATAATTATATCCGTCTTGCTATCAGGCTTGCCTAAGTCTAATCCACTTTTTTCGATTGGATTGTCCTTAGGGTTAGCTTTACTTTTTATTTCAACAGTAGTGTATATTGCCACATGGCTGATGGAAATAAATTTAGCTTATAGTAGAAAACAATATTCTCTGATGGCCATCTTGATAATCGTCGGCATCCTTTCTGTTTTATTTGAAATTATAATCAATAGATAATGCGATTGAAGTTTTAATTATCAAAACCCCCTAAAGAAACATTCTTTAGGAGGTTTTGCTAGTTACTATTAAAATCACACAAAGAAAGCTTTATTACTATACAAAATCTTCCGGCTTGAGTCCTTCCATGCCAATCATGGGATCGACTTGCCAGATGGTTTGGTCATTTAAGACAAAGCTTGCTTTTGACATTTTACTTTCTGCTACTTGAGTAACACTTGCTGTATCATCCTCTTGCTTTTTGCTTTTTGTCAGCTCACGCTTCTTTGCTTGCTCAGTCAAGTTTAATTGTAAGTATTCAGCTAATTTGGTTTTGCGTTCTATTTGAACTTGTGAAACCGCCTTATTAAAACTTTGAGGGTTCCCTACCATGACTAAGGATTTGACCGCCCTTGTCACAGCAGTATAGATGATGTCCCTTCTTAACATGCGTGAATAGCGATCAACCAATGGTAAGATGACTAAGTCATATTCTGATCCTTGTGCCTTATGAATGGAACAACAATAAGCCAGAGTCAGCTGATCCAGTTCATTTTTACGATAGTGGATTTCATTGTCATCAAAATCAACAATCACTTCTTCCACATTATTTGAACTTTCTTTTGCCGTTAAGATAGCAGTTATCTTGCCAATATCCCCATTGTAAACACCCTCTTCTGTATTGTTTACCAGTTGAAGAACCTTGTCTCCTATACGGTAGACTTGGTCAAAATGTTTTATCTCACGTTTTTTTGAACTAGCAGGATTCAACATTTCTTGCATCAAGTCATTGATCTGATTGATGCCGCCTGGTCCCTTATACATAGGGGCTAGGACTTGTAGCGTTTGGCTATTAAAGCCTTTTTTAATTGCTGCTGCTACAATCTGTCCAACCACATCACTGACTTGCTGAGCAGAGCAAGGGATAAATGAACGGTCATTATGCTTGGCTAAAAAATCCTCTGGCAGATAGCCTTGACGTATATGGTGAGCTAAATGAACGATGGATGAATCATCGGACTGACGATAAATTTTGGATAGCGAAACAGTTGGAATCAGACCCGAATCAATCATATCTGAAAAAACTTTACCTGGTCCTACTGAGGGCAGTTGGTCCTTATCCCCGACAAAGACTACTTGCATTTCATAGGGAATGGCTTGTAGCAACCAATTCATTAACCACACATCAACCATTGACATTTCGTCGATAATTAAAAGGCTGCCATCAATTATCATCGGTTCAAAGTCTCTTAGCGTCGACTCACGATTATAACCAATTAAGCGGTGAATGGTAGAAGCTGGCAAATGAGAAGTTTCTTGCATCCGTTTAGCCGCCCTGCCTGTCGGAGCCGCCAAACGGATTGGAGAATCAAAATTATCCTCATTTAGATCGGCCAGATCATAGCCATGTAAGATAGCATGTAAATAAATGAGTCCTTGTACCAAGGTTGTTTTTCCGGTTCCTGGACCTCCTGTAATAATAGAGAGAGGGGATTGAATGGCTAATTTTAATGCCTGCTGTTGCTCTTGATCATAGTCAATTTTAATTAAGGCCATAACATCCTCAATGGCTTGATCAATCTCTTCTGCTTCAAATCGCTTAACTTGTTCAGCCATCAGATAGTCGTGAATCTTTTTACTACTTCCGTACTCTGCGTAGAAAATTGAGGGAATGACAAGATCTTCTCCTAGCACTAACAGCTGGTCTTGAATAATTGCAAGATCCAACCCCTTGGTCAATAAATCATCCTCAATCAAAAAGGGGCGACTTTTTTCTAGGAGGTCGCGTGCAGTTCTCAACGAATCCGGTATCGGTACATAGGTATCTCCTTGATCGGTAGAAATTTGTGCCACCGCCATGGTAATAGCTGAAGCAATTCGTTCAGCGGCGTCGGGTTGAATGCCTAATTGTTCTGCTAACTTATCGGCCTTAGTGAATCCGATTCCTTCAATCTCTATTACTAATTGATAGGGATTTTCTTTTATTTGTTCCAGTGTATTCGATTGGAATTTCTTATAGATTCTATCTGCTAAATTAGGACCAAAGCCCCATTCACTTAACTGCATAAAAATACGTTCTGTTCCTTGAAATTTTAAAAGACTGGCCCTTAATTGATTGGCAACTTTAGCTGTTAAACCACTCACTTTGTCTAAAGCATTGGGATCATCAAGGATTTGATCAATTGCCGTTTCCCCTAATGACTCTACGATTTTTGTGGCTGTTTTAGGACCTACTCCTTTGAAACGATTGCTGGACAAATAATCAATTAAGCCCCTGCGTGAAGTCGGCATCAATTGCTGGTAGCGAGTGACTGAAAATTGCTGTCCAAAACGTGGGTGGTGGACTAATTTTCCAAAAAATTGATAGGGCGTATCGTAATGGATCGTAGTAAATTGACCCGTAATAACCAATTCTTCGTCTACCAAGAGACTCGTTTGATCTAAATCTACACTAATGCGCAAGACCTTATAAAAATTTTGGTCATTTTCGAAGATGGTACTTTCCACGCTACCTACTATTAATTCTTCCATCCACTCTCACCTCACTTGTATGTCTTATTATATCAATCTTTTTTATTAAGAACTAGAGCTTGCCATTCAAAGCTTGCCTAAGACTCTTAATATGTCCATAAAAAAATCACCCTAAATGCTCAGGGTGACTGACAGTTAAATATATTGCCGCATTTGATTATCTTTATAGGCCGCATCAATAATGCCACCTCCTAGACACTCTTGGTCTTGGTAGAAAACTACCGCTTGTCCAGGCGTAATGGCTCGTGCTGGTTCATCAAAAACCACTCGTGCTTTTTTCCCTTGGTCATAAATCGTCACTTCTGCTGGAACATCTTCTTGACGGTAACGAAATTTAATAGTGCATCTAAAAGTCCGATCACTCTTATCACCATCTGTAAAAGAAAGATCCGAAGCTTCTAAGTAATCAGCATATAAATGCGGATGGTGGAAGCCTTGGCCTACATAAAGTGTTTGAGTAGCCATGTCCTTGCCAATCACAAACCAAGGCTCATTGGAGCCATTCGATCCAGTAGATCCGCCTATACCTAAACCATGTCTTTGCCCAATTGTATAGTACATCAATCCCATATGGTCGCCTTTCACTTCACCATCTAAAGTTTTCATTTTACCCGGTTGGTTGGGTAAATAATTAGATAGAAATTGGTTAAAATCTCTCTCTCCAATAAAACATACCCCAGTAGAATCTTTCTTCTTAGCGGTTGCTAAGCCTGCTTGGGCTGCAATTTCACGCACTTGTGTTTTTTCCAAGTGTCCAAGTGGGAATAAAGCTTTTTGTAATTGCTGTTGAGATAATTGATTAAGGAAATAAGTCTGGTCTTTCCTTTGATCCGATGCACGCAACAAATGAACCTGTCCTTTGTCATCTCTTGCTGCTTGGGCATAATGACCCATGGCAATATAATCCGCCCCTAATTCGGTGGCATAATCTAAGAAGGCCTTGAATTTGACTTCTTTATTACACATAACATCCGGATTGGGTGTTCGTCCCTTGCGATATTCACTTAAAAAATATTCAAAAACGCGATCCCAATATTCTTTTTCAAAATTAACTGAATAATAGGGAATACCAATTTGTTCAGCGACTAAGGCAACATCTTCATAATCTTTGGTAGCCGTACAAACACCATTTTCATCCGTATCATCCCAGTTCTTCATGAACAGACCGACCACGTCATAGCCTTCTTCCTTTAGTAATAAGGCGGCTACCGAAGAATCGACACCTCCTGACATACCTATCACTACTCGCGTTTGTGCTTTATCTTTTGTTGGAGTCATTGGGTCTTCCTTTCTTTTAATATTTATATAAAGATTAAAAACGAACTCACCTTGAATGGAAAGTCCGTTTAGATACATTCAAAACTATTTTCTATTTTACTTCAACTAGAACGTTTCGGTCAACAAATCCGTCGAAAATGAAATTTATTTTTTCAATTACCATCTCGTTGTTGGCCAGGCTGAACACATTAACCGCCTGCAAACCGTTAGAATTTACGGTTGAAATTTTTAACCCATTTAAATCAGCATTAACAGTTACCTTTAAAACCAAACCTGTACGATGTGTCGAATCTAATTCTCGTTTGTATAAGTAGTTACCTCCACGTGTTTCATTGAAGCCATTATCTCTTAAAGTATAAGGTCTACATTCTGGACTGACTTCAAAAGTTCGATTGAATCCTAATAATTTTGCTTCTGGTGTAAATGCCATTGTTCTACTCCTTACTATTTATTTATTTTTATAATTGCTTCAATTAATTGATCAATCTCATTTTTAGTCGTATAACGACCAAATGAAATTCGAACACTCTCTTGCCAACGCGCTGGGTTATCTGGGTAATAAGCAGTTAGAATGCGACTGGGTTTTACTGAACCGGCTGAACAAGCGGATCCTGCTGAAAGATAAATGTCTTGCATGTCCATTTGAATAATCAACTGGCTAGCTAATTTTCCTTTAAACCAAATACTGTGTATGCGGTTATTATGATGATTAAGATCACCATTTCTTTGATAGTTAATGCTCGCTTCATCTAATCGTTGAAAAAAATATGCTGTTAGTTCTTTAAAATTTCCTTGTAGTTCTTCATACCCCTGATACATCAACTCCAAGGCCTCCACCATACCTAAAATATAAGGAAGGTTTTCAGTTCCTGAACGCTTAGTATATTCTTGATCACCACCTAATAATAAAGGATCTAAGGTCATTTCTTTGTTCCAAGCCTGATAGACCAGAAAACCAATTCCTTTTGGTGCATAAAATTTATGACCTGACCCGTTGAAAGAGCTACAAGGAAAATTTTGTGGGTTAATCGGTTGATAACCAACAGCTTGAGTGGCATCAACATGGAACCAATAGCCCTTTTGCTTAGCATATTGACCTAGGTCTTGGATAGGAAGTTGAGAACCCACTTCATTATTTACTGCCATAGCTGTCCAACCGATGGTCGTTTCTTTACTGGCTTCAATAAATTGCTGTAGTGTGAATTGATGGTTAGAGTCCGGCTGAATTCGGCTCACTTCAAACCCTCTGCTTTCTAAATCAAGAAGAACCTTATCCACTGCTGAATGTTCAATTGCTGTGGTAACAATATGATTACCTAGACCTAAATCACGTGCTCGAACAGCTTGTGATCGCAGTGCCCAATTGATGGCCTCTGTTGCACCGGAAGTGAAGTACAAATCAGCGTTTTCATCTAATTTTAACAACTCTTTTAAGCGTCGACGCGCTAAGGTCAACTTATTTTTACTTGCCTTTCCTAGCTTATATGTAGCAGAAGGGTTTCCAAAAGATTCTGCTAAAGCATGAGAAATTCGTGCTTGAACACGGAGGTCGACTGGGGTTGTCGCTGCATAATCAAAATATATCATTGCCTCACCTTTTCATTCCTAATACAACTATTATAACGTATTTTAATGATTTTGAAAGTGTTTACTTATAGAAATAAAAGGCGTATATTAATCAAAAAGAGCCTTTTGTGGTAAACTATACACATTATAAGGAGGTTTCCTAATGCAACAACCTTTAGCTTATCGCATGCGGCCGCAGCACATTGATCAAGTCTTGGGACAAACTCACCTTGTAGGATCTGGCAAAATTATCCGTCGAATGGTTGAGGCCAAACGTCTTTCTTCTATGATTCTATATGGTCCACCAGGTACCGGAAAAACTTCGATTGCTGCTGCTATTGCTGGTACTACGGAATATGCTTTTCGTCATTTAAATGCAGCAACTGATGCAAAAAAAGATTTAGAAGTTGTCGTCACTGAAGCCAAAATGTCAGGTACCTTGATATTACTATTAGATGAAATTCACCGTTTGAACAAGCTTAAGCAAGACTACTTGTTGCCTCATTTAGAAAACGGACGGATTATTTTAATAGGTGCGACTACTGAGAATCCTTACATTTCGATTAATCCTGCCATTCGCTCACGTACTCAAATTTTTGAAGTCAAACCTCTATCCTGTCAAGAGATTCAAGAGGGGTTACAAAGAGCGATTAAGGATGTTGATCATGGCTTGGGCAAGTATCCAGTTGAAATTACCAAAGACACCCTTGAACATTTTTCATCTGTAACAAATGGCGACATTCGTTCAGCCCTCAACGCATTAGAGTTGGCCGTTCTTTCTACAGCTGAAAACGATCAGGGTAAGATTGTAATCACGCCAGAAATTGCTGAAGAATGTTTACAGCGTAAACGATTAAGCCATGACAAAGATGGTGACAATCACTATGATGTCATCTCTGCTTTTCAAAAGTCAATTCGAGGATCAGATGTGGATGCGGCTATGTATTACTTAGCTATTCTTTTAGAAGCTGGCGAATTAGTCATCGCTTGCCGACGTTTGTTAGTTATTGCCTATGAAGATATTGGTTTTGGCAATCCGCAAGCTACTCAACGAACAGTAGCGGCTGTTGAAGCTGCTGAAAAGTTGGGCCTACCAGAAGCACGCATACCTTTGGCTTTCGCTGTGGCAGATTTAGCCTTAAGTCCTAAATCCAACACCTCCTACCGTGCCATTAATGCGGCCCTGGCGGATATTGAAGCTGGACACACAGGCCCAGTACCAGACAGCTTAAAAGATGGACATTATGCGGGAGCAAAAAAATTAGGTCGCTCCATCGGCTATCAAAACCCTCACGATTATCCCAATCATTTTATCCGTCAACAATATCTTCCCGATCCCCTTAAAAATAAGCAATACTTCAAAGCCGAACCAACAGGAAAATACGAAGCTGCTATTAACCAATACTATCAAGAAATAAAAAAACAGCAAAATTAGCTTTACATGAAGGTTTAGTTATGAGTTTCGATTTTTCTTTCTCAATACAATAAGCTACTAACGACTAATATTGTAAATGCTTTCATTTTTTCAAACAAAACTATTGCAATTCAATCTCATCGTGTTATACTAGGTACATAGGAAATATATCTGATGTGTTCGAGAGATAGTCAATGTGTTGACCGAACATTTTACATTAGGGATTCTTCAATCGAATACCTATGACAAGCCATCGCATGTGGAAGTCAGAAGCATTTCGTGAGAACCCCACCTGATTGCTAGCGGGTTCAACCTAGCTTTATTGAATCGGCACGATTCGGATATATTTTGAGAGCTGGCAATTGCCAGCTCTTTTTTAATGAATCTTTAGATAGAATTGAGGTTAATAATGCTACAAGCTTTGCTCTATGCCTTCCCATCGATATTAGTGATTTTGGCCCTCTATATTTTTTACTTCCGACATTCCTTACTAAAATTGCTCAAGCTACAAGACCTTAGGATTTTCAATTTAATCGCACTAACCTTTTTTTTATTAGCTATTTTAGGCTTTATCTTAATCTATTTACAATTAAAAATTTGGAGTCTTGTCTGGCTAGTCCTTGTTTTGATTTTGATTACCATGGTCTCTGTGCTCATCTACTTTACTCTTAGGTCGCATTAACTCATTCAAATTAAAAGCCCTTCAAAGCTAATAACTTTGAAGGGCTTCGTTTATTTACGTAAGATAACGACTTCTTCTGCTTGGTCTACTTCATTTAATTTGACTGCCACTTTTTCTTCGCTGGATGTCGGGATATTTTTACCGACGAAATCAGCGCGAATTGGGAGTTCACGATGACCTCTATCCACCAGTATTGCCAATTGAATTTTGGCTGGACGATCTGACGATAGAATCGCATCCAGTCCTGCTCGAATGGTTCGACCTGTATATAAAACATCATCCACCATAATCACAACTTTATCACGCATTGAGTGAGAAAAGTGAGGGGGTTGAACAACAGGTGCTTCATTTTTAAACTTGTGGGTCAAATCATCACGGTAAAAAGAAATATCTAACTCTTCTAGCTTTACTTGAATAGCTTCAATTTGCGAAATTTTTTCAGCTAAACGATGGGCTAAATATATGCCTCTTGTTTTAATTCCTACTAATACTAATTCTTGGACGTTCGGATTCCGTTCGACAATTTCGTGGGCCATTCTCTTTAGAGTTCTATTGATCGCTTGCTCATCTATAATAATATTTTCAGCCATTCATGTGTCTCCTTCAGTTTGGTATCTCTAGACTTCTTTATTTTCTTCCCTTAATAATATACCAAAAGAACGTCATTCTCAAATGAGAATAACGTTCAAACCAACTTATCTTAATGATTATTTTTGATTTTTAAGACGCTCAACGTCACGAGCAATCGCAATTTCTTCGTTAGTAGGAATGTTGATAACTGTTACCGTAGAATCATCTGTAGAAACGATGGCTTCTTGGCGTGTGTTATTACGCTCTTCGTCAATCTTAACACCCATATAACCAAAGTTTCTCATAGTGATTTCACGTGTTTCTTTAGAGTTTTCACCGATACCGGCAGTAAAGACAATCACATCTACACCATTCATCACTGCTACATATTGTCCAATGTATTTAATAATACGATTGAAGAAAATATCTAGAGCTAGTTGTGCACGTTCGTTTCCTGCTTCTGCAGCTTCTTCCACATCACGCATATCGGATGAGACACCTGAAATACCGAGTAAACCAGATTTTTTATTGAAGATAGTTACCATCTCTTCAATGCTTTCAATACCTTCCTTTTGCATGATGAATGGAATTGCAGATGCATCGATATCACCGACACGTGTTCCCATTGTTAAGCCAGCTAGTGGAGTGAAGCCCATTGAAGTATCAACAGATTTCCCTTTCTCCACAGCAGTAATTGAAGCTCCGTTCCCTAAATGACAAGTGATAATTTTAAGATCTTCAATGGGCTTACCTACGATTTCAGCTGCACGGTGGGCCACAAATTGGTGACTTGTCCCATGAGCTCCATATTTACGAACGGAGTAATTTTCATAGTATTCGTACGGAATGCTGTATAAATAATTTTCAGCCGGCATTGAAGTATGGAAAGAAGTATCAAAGACTGCTGCCATGGTAGCATGTGGTAATTTTTCTTGGAAAACACGAATTACGACTGCTTCCGCAGGGTTATGTAAGGGGGCGAAATCTCCCAATTCTTCAATGTTTTTGATAACTTGCTCATCTACTAGAGTAGACTCCTTGAAGAGTTCTCCACCAGCTACTACACGGTGTCCGACACCGGTAATTTCTTCAAAGTTTGTGATAACTCCTAAGTCTAGAAGTTTAGTTAGTAATAAATCCACTGCACGAGCATGATCTGCAATATCTTCGACTATTTGAAACTTTTGATCTTCACCATTAGCGTCCGTATATTTAATTTCTAATTTTGAATCGCTTAATCCAATACGTTCAACTAATCCTTTAGAAACCACTGTTTCTTCAGGCATCTCTATGATTTGGAATTTCAAACTTGAAGAACCCGCATTAATCGCCATTGTTTTAGACATTTACAATTTCCCCATTTCTTTGTTAGTTCATATAGGTCTAGTATATCATGTTTATCCTTACACCGTAAACACTGATTCAAAATTTTGTGAAGTTTTTAATAAAGTTTGCTCTGTCCTTCAAAAGTTTAATAATTATTAACTTACTGATAATAATAAAGAATTAATGAATTAAAAAACTTTTTTGGCGCTTTCTATTGATCCCTATCATGCTCTGACTATTTTTAGGATAGCCAATACTTTATTGTGCTTGAGGGTCAAAGTGATGAGTTTTATTAAGATTAAACTCATATAATCAAGGTCTCAACTTGCCCATCACAACAATTACTCATCAACACCCATTTTTCGACTTTGTTACCCGCTAAATAGCATAATTATACCTTAAATTTTCCGTCATTTTACATACAGGCTGGGTGGCTTTTTCACTGGCTGATGGTCCATATAAAAGTGTTCTGAACAATAGTTAGAATATATTTTTCTTCAGTTGTTCCCACCTTTAGAATTTGTCCCTTTTTCATTAACACCATTCAAAGACTCTTTATCATACCTTAACTCTCTTTATCCGATGGTATTTATATTTTCTTTAACTTTTTACAAAAGTTTTGCTAATTGTACCATCAGGATTTTCTATGATAACTAAATGACCTATTTCTCCCTTATCATTTTGGCTAGGTTGAATAGAATATTCAACTTTCTCAATGGCTTTGTCATGTAAAATATATTCAATCGAAACCAATTCTCCATCTCCATTTTTTAAAGTCATAGTTGTTCCTATGGTGTTTCCTTCTTTATCTTTAAATGCTGACTGTTCAATAGTAGGGACTTTTTCATTTTTTATAAAGGTTTCTTTTTTCAACCCCTCTGCATTCGTAATTATAATTAAATAACCTCGATCCCCGTTTTCGTCTTTATCATAAGTGATTTTAACATCTGGGGCTGTTTCTTGTTTGCCAATCAAAATATGTTCGTTCAATAAAACTCGCTCTGCATCATCTTTAACTAAAACAGTGTATCCTATAATACTTCCTTGATTATCCTTAAAAGGGATTTTTTCGATGGTTGGAACTTTTTTGTTTTCCACAAAAACTTCTTCAAAGTCACCATCTGGTTTATAAATAATCACTTTATGACCCGTTCCCTCAGCAATAATTTTAAGCTCAGGTTCTTTGCCATCGGGATCATTTAAAATATGGTGAGTGGCGATCAACTTTTCTTGGCTATCTTTGATGACAAATGTTTTGCCAATAATTTGTTCTTGAAAATCCTTCAAATCTTTAGTTTCAACAACTGGTTGCTCATTTTCAAGATTACTTGACTTGTTTTCTAAAAATATCTTCTCTTCTTCCCCGGTCGGCTTTAAAATATTGACCGTGTATCCATACACACCCTCTCTTTCTGATTGATTCACATTAACTTTTACTGATTTCCCATTGTTATCATTCAAAATGTTCTGACTTAAAATGATATTTCCTTCATTATCTTCAATAATAATGGTCTTACCTATATCATTGCCCTCTCCATCTTTGATTGGCTTTTTATAAATAATCGGTGATTCTCCATAAAGTATGTTTTCCATAACTTCTATCCTCCTCAAGAAACTATAAAGCTATTAAGCTCAATCATTTTTATATAAATAATCATATATCTTTCTGTCTTTAAAAACAACTCGCCCATTTAAAAACTCTCTTCATCCATTTAAGAATGAAGAGAGTCCTATTTAAAGATCTTACACTAGCGTCTTAGCCTACAGTTTATTGATTCTCACTTAGGCGTTTTTTTAATTCTGCTACAGAAATTCCTAAGCCCATTGCCAGTAAAGTAAGACCCATTGCTACGTATTCTCCTTCATCAGAACCAGTATTAGGCAGTAAAATCCCTGACTTATTGACAGTTACTTCTTCACCCTTAGGAGTAGTCTGGTCTAGATCTGGCGTTGGATCTGGATTTGGCGTTGGATCTGGATTTGGCGTTGGATCTGGATCTGGTGTTGGATCTGGATCTGGCGTTGGATCTGGATCTGGCG
>NZ_JBNUPG010000018.1:0-27893 GCF_050409545.1 Facklamia sp. P12932
GCTAAGACATAAGCATGCCATTTTAGAAGCACCTTGTGTAACATATGTTTGACAATTCTAGATATTTTATCGTAATTCTTCGCTTTTGATATAGAAAATAGCTCTTTTTTTATGTTATAATTATTAACATTAACTATCAATTATAAGGGAGAGCATACAATGAAAAAATGGTTACTAGCAGCCACTGTCGGCTTATTGACTTCAGGTCTTTTCTTTAATACGTGGGTAAGTGCAGAAGTCAATGAGGAAGAGTTAGGCTATGTGGTCTTTGCTGAAAGAGAAGACCAATCAAACTTTGAAGAAGTGGACAAATATAAGGTTCTTTCGGCCAATACCATGAAAGCCAGCTTAAAGAGTGATAAGGATAAGGTTATGACGTTTAACTTACTGCATATCCTCTCACCAGAAGAAGAAAAAGATGAAGCCTATGCCCAAAAAGCTAAAGAGCGCTTGGAAGAATTGATGAAAGATGCTGACAAGGTCGAATTAGAATTATTTGAAGTTGAAAAAGAAGACTTCCAAGATGAATCGGTTAAAAAAGAAGATTATGCGGCGAACTTATGGTTAGATGGCATATTAGTGCAAGAAATTCTCTTAACGGAAGGCTACTCAGTGATCCAACTCGACCAAACAAAAGAAGCAGAAAATGCTAATGAATACTTAGATGTTCTTGTTCAATCCCAAGACTATGCTGCCAAAAATCGTTATTATGTTTGGGAGGATAACTCCAATCAGTTTCTAGCCAATGCCGAATTCCCTGAAGTGATTAAAAACACACAAACGGGTCAAGTCGTTGTTTCTCAAGCCGATAATACTCAAAAAGCAAATGCTTTATTTGAATTACCGAGCAAAAATAACCCATCCCATCCAACGCAAGAATCTAATAATTCATACATTAATCAAACGGAAGAAGTTTCAGCGCCAGTAGTGTCAAAAGAACCTGTTGACACTAATACAGAGCCAGAACCAGCCCCAGAGCAAAATGTTTATTATGCGAACTGTACCATTGCCCGTCAAGCAGGAGCCGCTCCCGTCTATCGTGGACAACCTGGATATGGTCCACACTTAGACCGAGATAATGATGGTATTGGTTGCGAGTAAAGCTGAACGCTAAAGCTTGACTATTGCCCCTCAGAGCTGATAGCGATCCGAGCTATTGGCTCTTTTATTTTCTAGTCAGCAACTTTTTATAATTTTTTAAAATTTTGTCAACTTTCAACCGATTGTCAAAGCTACTATCTTTTCTTCACACTTCTGATTATATCATCTTAAATATATGTTTTTATTTTAATAAGAGTATGATATCGGCTTAGAGTGAGGAAAAGAGGCCCTTTTTTAAATAAAAATTTCAATTATTAAAAATTTTAAACTTAAGAGTATTGCAAAGGCTTTAAAAATATGTATAATTCAAATTGTTGATCAACATTTAACAATAAATCTGAGGAAGGGGGAGCCTGCTACCTATAGCTAAAAGAAAAAGAATCGCTTAGTTGTCTTTTAATTTGCTATTTTGTTTTGTTATAAGCCATTTATCATATAAGTTGTGTTTTGAATAAAGTGATGAGAAACTATGAGTCATCACATGGACTCAATTGAATATAGTAGGAGGATTCGGATGCTCGAAATAAGGAATTCGAGGAACAAGAAAGTCTGTGAGCTCGATTTGAAACAGAAAACGGTTGTTATTGTTAGCAAAGGAATTGAAACCAAGATTCAGTTTCTTCCATCCGATAGTGTAACCATTCAAGAAGCGCAGGTAACTCAGAAAAATAAAAATAAAAATAAGAATTAAGCAGAACCGCTAGACGGGCTAGATTGTAAGGATATTCCTTAGCTTTCGGCCCGTTTTTTTCATGTCAAAATTCAAGGAGGAAGACTAATGAAAAAATCATCTGAAGAATTAACTAATGTCATTATTATGTTTGACCCCCTCATCCATCACTGGCTCCATCATTACCAATTGTCTACCCACCATAACGATTATCAAGACCATCTTCAGGAGATGCGGTTAGAGTTGATAAGGCTTTATCAAAAGTTTGAAGGCGATCCCTTAAATTGTATCGATCATCGCTATCAATTTATCGCTTATGCGGGTAAGGGTTTAAAATGGTTTCTACTCAATCGTTTGCGCCAATCCACTTATCAAGTGACCCCGACAGATCCTGTTATTTTATCAGATCTTATCGAAGAGCTGAGAGAAGAATGCTCAAAAGAATCAATCTTTTTATTGGAACAAACTGTTAAAGACCATCTAAAAGAACGAGAGCGTAAGATTTTCAATTTAATTTTACAAGGAAAATGGCGTAATCGTGAAATCTGCCAGCTCTGCAACATCTCTGAGCGCACCCTTCGCAATGATAAAAAGCGTATTGCAGCTAAGCTCGGTCCTCTCTTTAAAGAAAAATCTAAAAACTTGTCTTTTTCTTGCCGTTTTTGATGATCTGATTGTGTGTATAAGGTGTAAGATCGTACGGCTTACATAAATACCTAGGAGGAATGAAAAATGGAAAGTAAAGAATACAAATCAGGGCGTTTAGCGCTTAAAGGTATGAATCCGACAACAGAGAAGACTTTTAATGTCTCTATTCAAGGCTTGATTGAGGGGGTTACTCCCAATCAAGTGCAGTTGGTTAAAGATCAAATCGATCAATTAACCATTAATCCAACCGATACCGCTCAAGCTGTTTATGCTTATAATTTTATTTAATGATGGAAAGGGGAAAGCAAGATGAAAGATAGTATGGTATTAGAATTGATTTTCTTAGATGCGGCGGGTAAAACGCGTAAGATTACGATTAATCAACCAGCTGATTCAGTTAATAAAGAAACTGCCGAAGCTGTGATGCAGGCTCTAGTTGACTGTGATTTATTCAAAGATGATCAGGGCGTAGATATGTATGTGACTCCGGTTGCCGCTCGCTATGTTGAGCGTAACGTTACCGATGTTTATGCCTATGAAGAAGCTTAGTTAAGCATGATTTTAGAGGGGCTGAGTGTTTGCTCAGCTCCTTATTACTAAAAGGAGGTTGTGCATGCATTTGA
The DNA here is from genome assembly GCF_050409545.1 of Facklamia sp. P12932. Lineage (NCBI taxonomy): Bacteria > Bacillati > Bacillota > Bacilli > Lactobacillales > Aerococcaceae > Facklamia > Facklamia sp. P12932. Next base: position 3,043 of record NZ_JBNUPG010000018.1, read on the forward strand.
TTGATTTGGGTTCTTATGCTGGAGCGATTATTGCAGTGATTACCTTGATTTCTAAGTTAATTGGCCTGATTACTGCCTTGCATGATCTAATTGAACGCATTGATTGGATGCAGGCCAAACTAGAAGCGTTTAACCAAGAGCTACAAACGATTAAACAAAAGGTCGATCAAAACGATTATTTTATGTGGCCGGCAGAAAGTCGTCAATGGATATAAAAATAATAGAAAGGGTGATAGAATGTTATCTAATCGTTTTTATGATTTAGGCAAATGGCTCGTATTAATTTTTCTACCAGCCTTGGCTGTTTTTGTACAAGGAATGGCCGACTTGTACCACTTGAATCAAGGAGGTCAATGGGTGGGGCTGATTAATTTGTTAACCATCTTTTTAGGATCTATCTTACAAATATCCTCTTATCACTATCATCATAATGATAACTCGCCTAAGGGTTGGGGGGCCTTAATATGATAAGAGAGGCTTGGATGAGTCAAAGAATGGCTAGCTTAGCACCACTTTTTCAGAAATATCAAAGTCCGATATCGGTTGCGACCCGGATGGCGCAATTTGTTTTAGAATCCAATGGGGGACGGTCACCGCTATATCTTAAATCCAATAATGGTTTTGGTATTAAAGCATCTGCTCCCTGGCAGGGTAAGGTAGTCGACCATCCTTCACTAGAAGCAAATGGCAAGATGGTTGTTTCACAGTTTCGTGCTTATAAGAGTCTGGAAGAAGGCATTGAAGACCATGCTAATTTCTTCACTTCAACCAACTACCGTAAGCAGGTTGCCTATAAGGCCGCTATTGCAGCAGCGGATTCCTTTAAAGAAGCCAAGGCTCTAACAGGCATTTATGCCAGTGACCCCCATTATGGTGATAAGTTAATTGAAATTATCAACTGCTATGATCTTACGAGCTATAACCTAGCTGTTAATAGCCTTAAGCAATTGGATGAGCCTCTTATTATTGACCGGCGGTCAAAAGCCCTAGGAGGGCAAGCTCATGATCGCTCCTTAGATGCTATCACAACCATTGTCTGGCACTATACAGGTGTGAAACGGTCTTTAAATCGTCACATTTCAGACCACGAGGTCTTTTGGCATAAGCAACGTGGATGGGATCGTGGAGGCTATCACTTTTATATCGATAGTCAAGGACAAATTTACCAAAATTATGACCTAGAACGCATGACTTGGGGGGTAGCCAATTGTAATCATTTCTGTGTCCATCTGTCCGTAGAAGCTAATGCCAAAGAAGACTATTCGCCTCAACAAATCAAAGCTAGAGACTGGCTAACGCGTAAACTCATGAAAGATTTAAACTTACCCGCTTCTGCTGTTAAAGGACATTGGGAAGTTAATAACAATACCCTTTGCCCCGGTTATAATCGAGCAGAAATGGAGCAATTTCGTCGGCAATTAGCGCTGCCGCTTAGTTGTTTAGTCGATCCAAGTAAGAAAGCAATATTCAACTTGGGGGATTATCGTTATCAAATTGTCCAGCTAACGGATTAATGGAATTAGTCTCATTTTTTCCTCTCTCCACCTTAAGACGGATACTATCTGAATGGATTATGCTATGATAGTAAATAGGCAAACTTTAAAAGAGGTGAATAGATGAAACAAGCGCTTAAAACATTCTTGAATTATTTCTTTCTACTAGTAGGCATCCTTTTTTTTGTAGCTTGGATAGGTTGGTACGGATTCAATCATTTTGTTCACTCCATACCTAATCAAGTAACGGATCAAGAATTAGTATTAATCAAAAATCGTTTAGAAGATTCACAGGAATTAACCACTATGAAATATCACTACACTAATATGGGAAAATTTGAAAAGCATAAAACGATAAAGTCTTGGGAAATTCCCTTTACTGAATCAGAGTTTATGATGACCTATTCCGGTATCATTCATACAGGGGTAGAGTTAGGAAAGATTGACGTCATTTCTAATGAAGAAAGCCTAGTGGTTAAAGTCCCACAAGCGAAAATTTTAGCGCATGAAGTAGAAGATGATTCAATCGAAATCATTGATGAAGAAGGTTCGCTATTTAATCCAATTAAGGTGGATGATGTTGTGAGTCTTCAATCAGACCTAAAAAAAGAAATGGAGAAGCAAGCTTTATCTAAGGGATTATTAAAGGAAGCACAGAATTATTCACAAAGCCAAATTGAAAAATTGCTAACAGATATGCTGAAAACAATTGATCCTGAAATTCAATTAACAATTGAAACGGCAAGCTAGAGAACGAGGCCTTTTAATAAGACCTTTTTTCATTTGTTTTCTCCTAGTGTAAAGCGGATACAAATCCGTTATAATGGAAGTGGAGAAAAAGATAATGGAGGAGCATTATGAAAGTAGCAATTATTGGAGCAGGGGTTGCTGGAGCGGCTGCCGTTAAAACAATCCTTGAAGAAAATCACCAAGGTCTGATAAATCATGTGGATGTTTTCGAAGACCGTAAACAATTGGGAGTAGGCTCCCCTTATGAGCCTGATTCTAACCAATTATTAATGAACTCCTATGTCGGTGATTTAGGCTTTGAATGGCAAGACGCTGACCACTATCTAAGGTGGTTACAAGATCATTATCCAGAATATGCTCGCAGGGATATTTTTTCACCCAGACCTATTTTTGGTGAGTATATCCAAGATTATTTTAGTCCATACTTTGAAGAAGATATCATTCATGTGGTGAATCAGCGTATTCATCAACTGAAAATTAAATCCCCCAAGTCTTATTATCTATATGACGCGCAAGGTAAGCAATACGGACCTTATGATTCTGTCTTAATGACAGTAGGTCATCCACCTTATGCCGATTATTATAATCTTTTGGGACAAGAAGGCTATATTCACCATCCTTATCCAGTTGAACAGCTTCTAAGTGATTTGGACTATCAAAAAGGAATTGGAATCATTGGATCCGGATTAACTGGGATTGATATTATGCGTTATTTACAAGATCACTATCCAATTACCATTGATCATCCGGTGACTTTTTATATTTTAGACCAGCCCTTTTCGACACCGAAGTTTGAACGCTATGCCGAAGACTTGGTTTTTAACTTAAATGCAGATTGGATTGATAAGCAGTTGGCCCAATCTGATGGTCAAACAATCCCTTTAGAAGCTATATTTCATCAATTTGAAGAGGATATGGAAGCCAATGGGGTAGATTGGAAATCTTTAGTCGAAAGATACAGTCAAGGATCCATTGGAGAAGGTTTAATGGCTATCCACCAACAAAACCGTCGATTAAGTATCTTACAATTATATGGTCGCAAGTTGACTGCCTTTCTACCAGCCTTGAATATGGCCTTATCATCCCAAGATCGCATACGCTTCTTTAAAGATTTTATGGGACTTTTCGAACATTTTAGAAGTCAAACACCGGCTGAAAGTATTGCGTTTATTTTACAAGGTTTGAAAGATGGACGTATTCGGATTGTTTCTGGTATGAAAGCTGTGGAAGTGAATGCCCAAGGATTTACCGTTATCACTCAAAAAGGCTTACGCTATCAAAGCGGCTATTTAATCAATGCAACCGGCTTTGATCAAAACTTAGAGACAGCCGCTCAACATGATCCTTTAATTAATCAAATGTATCAAGAAGGAATTATCCAAGCAAATCCATTGGGTGGTATTCTTGTTGATTGGCCGCATACTCAAGTTCTTAGTCAAAGATTTGGCCGATTGGAGCATTTATATCTAACAGGTCATTGGATTTTCTCTACTCAATTTGGTAACAATAATACCAAGCTGACCTATAAGCAAGCAGAAGCTTGTGTGAAACACTTGCTTGAATCTGCACGGGATATTTAGTTTTAACTTAGAGTGAACTTTTGTATAATAGAATTAAAATAACGAAAGATAAGGTGGCGTCATGAAAATAACAGTTGCAGGAATGGGTTATGTCGGGCTTTCAAATGCGATTCTTTTGGCTCAATATAATGAAGTGAAAGCGATGGAAATTGTTAAAGAAAGGGTCGATTTAATCAATCAAAAAATTGCACCTATTGTGGACGTTGAAATGGAAGATTACCTAGCCAATCATTCTTTAAATTTAGAAGCCACCGATGATCCTAGCTATGCTTATAGTGGAGCAGAATTAGTGATTATTGCTACGCCAACTAATTATGATGACGCTAATAATCACTTTGATACTTCAGCTGTCGAAGAGGCGCTCGATAAAGTTAAAGAATATGCCCCTCAGGCAGTAGTTGTTATTAAATCAACCATTCCTGTCGGCTATACTGAGGAAATTCGTCAAAAATATGGTATGGATATTATCTTCTCACCAGAATTTTTGAGAGAAGGTAAGGCGCTTTATGACAACTTGTATCCTTCTCGTATTATTGTCGGCAATGAATCTGTTCATAGTCAGACAGTAGCTGAATTATTTGCTGAGGCTTGCTTGGATGAAGAAGTGGCTATCTTAACCATGCCTTCAACTGAAGCAGAAGCAGTAAAACTCTTCTCCAATACTTATTTGGCTTTAAGGATTTCATATTTTAATGAGTTGGACACCTATGCTGAAGTACGTGGCTTAAACAGTCAGCACATTATCCAAGGAGTAGGGCTTGACCCTAGAATTGGTGATCACTACAATAATCCGTCATTTGGGTATGGTGGCTATTGCCTGCCTAAGGATACCAAACAATTGCTGGCTAATTATCAAGACGTTCCAAACAACTTAATACAAGCGATTGTGGATTCGAATGCAACCCGTAAAGAACACATTGCTTCACAAGTTTTAAAACATCAAGCGCAAGTAATCGGTATTTACCGCTTGACCATGAAATCCAATTCGGATAATTTCCGTCAATCTGCTATTCTTGATATTATTAAACAGCTGCGAGCAGAAGGCAAAGAGATAATTATCTATGAACCGACACTTGAAGAAAAACAATTTGATGGCGAAGAAGTTGTAGCTGATTTTGAAGTCTTTTGTCAAAAGGCTGATATTATTCTTGCTAATCGCCTTGCAGATCAATTAGCAGCTGTAAAAGAAAAAGTCTATAGTCGCGACGTTTTTGGCAATAATTAAGATAAATATAAAACCTTCCGTTAATTTGAAAACGGAAGGTTTCTTTTTATTGATTATGTTGATGTTTGAAAGCATCCAATTGGTTGAGTGCTTTTCGTAATTCAATTTCAGCTGAATGATAAGCGCGAATATCTTGATTGATTTCTGCTTGTTTCAGCTTATCTTCAGCCATGGACAACTCCATTTTAGTCTGGGCGTCATCAATATCTAGGGCTCGAACGGCCATGTTGGCAATAATATTAAGTTCGTTGTCCCGAATTTCCAATAGTCCACCGTTAATAGCGATATAGTCATCCGGTTTGCCTTCGACTAGAGGTGCTACGATAACAGTTGAGATGTCTAAGACGGTCATCATGGCAATATGATTGGGTAGAATGGTGATACCACCATCAATGGTTTGCACATGACATTTGCGGGCACGTTTGGTATAGACTACGCCATTAGGAGAGATAATCTGAACTTGTAGATTTTTAAGCGTTTGCGTCATCCAAATCCACTCCCATTTTCTTAGCTTTTTCAATGGCTTGATCGATATTTCCTACGTTACGGAAAGCTTCTTCAGGCAGATTATCGTAATCACCATTTAGAATACCTTCGAAGCCGTCAATTGTTTCTTGTACGGTTACGTATGAACCTGGAATACCAGTAAAGGCTTCTGCTACGTGGAAGTTTTGTGATAGGAAGAGCTGAATACGTCGGGCTCTTTTAACGGTTAGTTTTTCAACTTCACTCAACTCATCTACACCCAAGATGGCGATGATATCTTTGAGGTCTTGATAGCCTTGCAAAGTTTGTTGAACGCCACGGGCTACCCGATAGTGTCGTTCGCCAACAACATCTTCAGATAAGGCTGAAGAAGAGGAGGCGAGTGGATCAACCGCTGGGTAGATACCCTGCTCGGTTAATTTACGCTCTAAGTTAGTGGTTGCATCTAAGTGAGAGAAGGTAGTCGCTGGCGCTGGATCTGTATAGTCATCGGCTGGTACATATACTGCTTGAATGGATGTAATCGATCCTGCCTTGGTGGAAGTGATTCTCTCTTGCATGGCTCCCATTTCAGAAGCTAAGGTAGGTTGATAACCTACTGCTGAAGGCATCCTTCCAAGTAGAGCCGAAACTTCAGAACCTGCTTGAGTAAAACGGTAGATGTTATCAATAAAGAGCAAGACATCTTGATGCTTTACATCACGAAAATACTCTGCCATGGTTAAACCAGACAAAGCTACCCGCATTCTAGCTCCTGGGGGTTCATTCATTTGACCAAAGACCATGGCTGTATTTTTAGAAACACCAGAGTCGCGCATTTCATGGACGAGGTCGTTTCCTTCACGCGTTCTTTCACCAACTCCAGTGAAGACCGAAAGGCCACCGTGTTCTTGGGTAATGTTATGAATTAATTCTTGAATTAATACCGTCTTACCGACACCGGCTCCTCCAAAAAGACCAATTTTTCCACCCTTGAGGTAGGGAGCTAATAAGTCAATGACCTTTATTCCTGTTTCTAAGATTTCGAAGTTTGAAGCCAGCTCGCTATATTCAGGCGCATCGGCATGAATGGAATGTTTGACTACATCTGGGAAGAGTTCAGGTCCATTATCGACTGTATCTCCTAAAACATTGAATACGCGTCCCAATGTAGCTTCACCTACGGGTACTTTAATGGCTTCACCTAAATCGACAACAGCCATGCCCCGTGATAAACCTTCGGTTGCTTCCATGGCAATGGTACGTACGGTGTCATGCCCAATATCAATAGCGACTTCGAGTACCACTTTTCGGTGTTGGAGAATCGTCTTTAAGTCGGATGTTTCATTTACTTCCTCAAGGTCGGTTACAACCAGGGCATGATGGATTTCTGGTGTTCCGTATTCTAAAGGAAAGGAAACATCCACGACCGGTCCGATTACTTGTTTGATATGTCCGATTCGCATACTTATTTCCTTCTTTCTTTATGTTGGGCTTGAGCACCTGCAACAATTTCGATAATTTCATTGGTTACTTTAACTTGTCGGGCGCGATTATAGCGCAACTGCAAGTCTTCAATGATTTCTTTAGCATTTTCAGTGGCCGATTGCATGGCAATCATACGTGAGAAATGTTCAGCTGTTTTGGCCTGTAAGAGGGCACCGTAGACAAAAGATTCGATATATTGAGGAACTAAGCCTTCTAATACTGCTTCCATTGAGGGCTCGATTAAAAAGACTTCCGAAATTAATTCTTTTTTATCAAAAGATGGATCAAGTTCCATACGGCGGTTTAAAGAAACTACCGGTAATAAGTTATCGACTCCAAATTTTGAATTCGTACCGGAACCTACTCCATAGTGATTGTAAGCTAAATAAAGCTCATCACATTCTTTCTCCACATAGGCTGAACGTAGTTGTCTGATGAAGTAGTGAGCTTCTTGAAAGCCCGGCTGGTCAGACAGCGGATAGTAAGAGCGAGCAATTTTGTAGCCCCGTTCGCGGCAATATCTTTCACCTGTCCGTCCTAGGGTATAAAAAACTAATTCTTGTTCTTCATCAAAGTTTTGTTCTTCAATCCACTCATCCAGCCCCTTAATTAAGTTAACATTATAGGAACCTGCTAAGCCCTTATCAGTTGAGATAAGAAAAATACCAATTTTGTTCACTTTCCGGGGAGTGATTAAAGAGCGAATTTCTGGTTTGGAAAAGTTAGGAGGGGTGACTTTTAAGGTATAGTGCAGCTGCACTATGGTTTCTCTTAAATGATCAATATAGACTTGATAAGATTGAGTCATATCCAATAAATGGTTGACTTTATTTCTTGAGACCATCTGCATAGCATTAGTTATTTTTTTTGTTTTTTCAGTAGAAGCAATATGTCGTTTGATTTCGTTTAAAGACGGCATTACTTATCACTTCCTGTTTTAGATCCTTCAGAATGAACAAGGATAAAATTATCAACAACTTTGTCTAAAATACCATTTAATTCGATTTCAGTTGGTAGGGGTTGGTTATCTTCTAATTGTCGTAAAAGTCCGGCATGATAGGTAGTAAATTCATTAGCAATTACTTCTTCTAATTGGTGAATTAAATTAACGGATACCTTATCAAAGTAACCATTACCTAAAGCGTAGAAGACGATGATTTGAACGCCAGAGCGCATAGGTTTGTGAAGGCCTTGCTTTAAAACTTCCACGATGCGCTCGCCACGTCTTAATTGGCGGGCAGTCATTTCATCGATGTCTGATCCAAAGGAAGTAAAGGCTTCTAATTCGCGATAGGAAGCTAGGTCTAAACGTAAGGTTCCTGATACTTGTTTCATGGCTTTTAATTGCGCAGATCCCCCAACCCGTGAAACCGATAGTCCGGCATTAATGGCTGGTCGAACGCCAGAGAAGAAGAGATCACTTTGTAAGAAGATCTGTCCGTCTGTAATGGAAATAACGTTGGTTGGGATATAAGCTGAGATATCACCTGCTTGCGTTTCAACAATCGGTAAAGAAGTGATCGAACCACCGCCTAATTCATCCGATAATTTAGCTGAACGTTCTAAAAGACGTGAGTGTAGATAAAAAATATCCCCAGGATAGGCTTCACGCCCAGGTGGTCGTTTGAGCAAGAGGGACATTTCACGATAAGCTGCTGCTTGTTTGGATAAATCGTCATATATAATTAAGACGTGCTTTCCTTCGTACATAAACTCCTCAGCCATAGCAGTTGCCGCATAGGGAGCGATGTATAAAAGAGGAGCAGGCTTGGAAGCAGAAGCAGTCATTACTATAGTGTAATCCATTGCACCACGGTTGGTCAGAGTATTGACAATGTTTTTTACCGTTGATTCCTTTTGTCCAATCGCTACATAGATACAAATAACATCTTTGCCTTTTTGATTTAAGACGGCATCGATAGCGAGTGAAGTTTTACCAGTTTTACGGTCTCCGATAATTAATTCCCTTTGACCTCTTCCGATGGGAACTAGGGAGTCAATGGCCTTAATACCTGTTTCCAAAGGCTTTTTAACCGACTGTCTTTCCATGATGCCCGGAGCTTCTTGTTCGACGGGTCGTGTTTTGTTGGTTAAAATAGGTCCTTTATCATCTATGGGACGTCCTAAGGCGTCTACCACTCGTCCAAGCAGGGCCTTACCAACGGGAACTTCCATGGTGTGGTTCATTCGACGAATAATATCGCCTTCATGGATTTGATGGTAGGAGCCAAAAATAATTACTCCGACTTGGTCGTTTTCAAGGTTTTGTACCATGCCGATGGTTCCATCATTGAACTCAACCATCTCACCATACATGGCGTTGTCTAATCCTTCAGAAAAGGCGATACCGTCGCCGACATAAGAAACGGTTCCGATTTCTTCTAACTTCTTATCAATTTCAAAGTCGTGGATTTGTTTTAAAACATCTTTTGTAAACTTTTCGTTTGTGCTCATGAAGAAATCACCTCTTCACTTTCCGGAATATTAATTTCATTTTGCATAGTTTGCAAGATCTGTCCGCCAGAAAGCTCATAATAGAAGCGTTCGCTTTGTAAGCGGACACCAATAATTAAGTCTGGGTTAATAATAGTGGTAAAAGAACGAATAGAAAAGCCAGTAATGCGCATGAATTCACGGGCAATTTTGAGCTTTTCTGCTTTGGTTAAGGGGATCGCTGAAGATAAAAAGAGTCGCTCTCCAGTTAACTCTTTTAAGATTTCTTGACCTTCTTCTTCATCATTAATTTCAATGTCTAGCAGTTCGAAGAGCAGGTCATCTTCATAGGTGACCTGTCGTCCTGATTTTAGGGCGAGCTCTGCTAAGTCTTCTTGTTTGTGAAGTCTACCGTTGTTCATCGAGCTCCTCCAATCGAGTGATAAATTCTTGAATCATTTGACGGTGGTCATCTTCTGAAATTTCACGACGAATGACCTTGCCTGCCATGGCAACTGCCATATGGACTAATGATTCTTGCATATTTTCGGCAAAGTTTTGTCTTTGTAATTTTAAGTCTTCTTGCGTCATTTGCAGCATTTTGCTTTGTTCTTGACGTGTTTCTTCAATCATTTTGTCGCGCAGATGATTGGCATCAATTTGTGCTTGACGAATAATTTTTTCAGCTTCTAAGTGAGCTGATTTTAGTTGTGCATCAATTTGTGATAGGGCTTCCTTGTTCTTATTCTTAGCTTCTTCAGCCGCTTGCCAATCGTCAGTAATTTTCTTCTGACGCGTTTCTAGCATTTGGTTGAAGGGTTTCCATGCGAATTTATGGATGACAAAGAGTAAAATCAAAAAGGATGCAAGCGTTAAAAGGGCTTCGCCCAGAATAATAGTAAAGTCCAATATTGACACTCCTTAAATAGTTGATGGTTAGCTAAAGATTAAGATAAAGGAAATAACAACAGCGATAATCGGAACAGCCTCAATCAGACCAACACCTAGGAACATTAAAGCTCTTAATTGTGAGTCTAATTCGGGTTGACGTGAAATGGATTCGATGGTTTTAGAAATAACCATTCCGTTACCAATTGACGCACCTAGGGCAGCGATTCCGACAGCAAGTGCAGCAGCTAATTCAGTCATATTTAAATCTCCTTTGTATTTGGATTAGTGATTAATTTTGTGTGATAAATAAACCATAGTTAAAGTGGTAAAAATATAAGCTTGGATAGCACCAATAAAGACAGAGAAGCCTTGCCAGACAAATTGTAAGGGAATGGCAATTACCCAAGTAAATGGAATGAAGACCATAGCGAATTTAGCAATCAGTCCGACTAAAACTTCCCCGGCAAAAATATTACCAAACAAACGTAAGGCCAAGGTGGTTGTATTGATTGTTTCCTCAACCAATTGTAAAGGTAATTTTAAAATATTTGGGCGAGCGTAAAAGTTTTTAAAGTGACCTCCTAAACCATTCTTTTTAATCCCTAAAATGTGACCTGATAAAATAGCAATAATTGCTAGGGAAATGGTTACGATAGGATCAGCCGTTGGGCTTCGCCAAAATGATTCATGCTCTGTCACAATTAAAAAGGGGAGTCCAATTAAGTTTGACACAAAAACGAACAAGAAAAAGGTCAACCCTAGATTGACATAAACACTTTGGTGCTGGCCGAGGGTTGAGTCACAGATGCCTTCAACAAATTCAATGATGATTTCCATCAAAACTTGGAATTTGGAAGGATGATTGGCTGATAATCTGCGGCTAACTAATAAGCACAACACCGTGATGATGGCTACCACGACCAGGGTGGCTATCAAGGTGTTGAAGTTAAAAGATAGGCCGAGAAAACGAACAATCGGTGTATCTTCCATTCAGATTCCTTCTTTCATAAGTTTTAATGCTGATTTTACACTTATTAAACAGTTAAACTATTTTTCTAAGAAAAAAAGTAAAATTTTAGCACTTATATCCACTATAGCATAATTTTTATGACTTTCAAAAGAAATCGTAGTGCTTTGGCTTTTATAGCTGTTTAACCTTTAAGTTAACTTGTTAAAGTTTTTTAATAATTATGGAGTTATTTATTGATAGCATAGGGGATACAATCGTTTTTTATTCGCTTACATAAAACGGCATAAATTATTATTTAAGTGGTGCAATATTATACAATATAAAAACACGAATATTAGAAAAAAATTTTATTTTTATTTGTGTTTTCTGAAATTTCTTATTTATTATCGACCTCCATAGCCTTTATAATTTCTAAAATAAAAAGCAGAGTCATAAATTGACACTGCTTTTATAACTATTCATTCGCAAACTTTTCAGCTAAATTTTTAAGATAAGGGATAAATTCCTCTTTAACTTCAGGATGATCGATGGCGAATATAATAGAAGCTTTGAGCATCCCTTTAGCATCTCCTACTTCAAACCATTCGCCTTGATATTCGTAAGCTAATAGGGGATGCGTTTTTTGTAATTCAATTAAGGCGTCAGTCAATTCCACTTCACCTGTTGCTCCAACTTCAAGTTGGTCTAGGATGGAAAAGATTGTCGGTTCTAGGATATAACGCCCCGCTGCAGCCATATTTGAAGACGGTTGATCTTGTGGTTTTTCTATCATATCGAGGACTTGAAAGACGTGAGGGGTAGCTGTTTTTTCAATAGCTAAGATACCATAATTTTTGGTCTTATCAGGATCGACACGAACGCCGGCAATTACTGTTTGTCTTTTTTCCGCATAGAGATCAATAATCTGTTTGGAAAGATTTTCTCCCCTTATAATATCATCTCCTAAGAGTAGTAAGAAGGGATCATTGCCGATAAAGGCCTTGGCGTGACGAACTGCATCACCCAGTCCTCTTGGATGGTGTTGTCTGGTATAATGAATATTTAAGTTAGATGTTTCAGTGGCTAGTTTAAGGAGTTTCTCCTTCCCTTTGGCTTTTAAATTTTGTTCGAGGGTAAAGTTGGCATCAAAATGATCTTCTATTTCTTGTTTTCCTTTACCAGTAATAATTAAAATATCTTCAATCCCAGCCGCAATAGCCTCTTCAACAATGAATTGAATGGCCGGCTTATCGATAATAGGTAAGATTTCTTTAGCAATTGCCTTGGTGGCTGGCAAAAAGCGCGTGCCTAGACCAGCGGCTGGAATAACAGCTTTTTTAACTTGAACCTTAGTCATAATAACCTCCTATAAGCGCTCGTCAACAGTGGACTTGATAAATTTAATTAAGTCATCGCGTAAATCCGGAAGACTGAGACCATATTCTATTACTGTCTTCATATAACCGAATTTATTTCCTACATCATAACGATGTCCATTAAACTCCAGGGCGAAGACGCGTTGGATTTTATTCAAGCGATCGATGGCATCAGTTAATTGAATCTCGTTACCAGCCCCAGCTGTTTGTGTTTCTAATAGTGAAAAGATTTCTGGTGTTAATAGGTAGCGGCCGATGATAGCTAAATTGGACGGTGCGACTTCGGGTGCTGGCTTTTCGACAAACCGTCTCACGTTATAAATACCTTTTTTGTATTGGCGCTCCGGATCAATGACACCGTATTTGGAGGTATCTTGAGGTGGGATTGACATGACTGCTAGAGTAGAGGCATGGGTATCTTTATAATTATCGATTAATTGTTTGGTCAAGGGAACCGTATCGGTCATTAAGTCATCGCCTAACATGACGACAAAAGGTTCATCTCCTACAAAATTCTTGGCTTGTAAAACAGCGTGGCCCAGGCCCTTTGGATAAGATTGACGTTTAAAGAAGAGGTTAATCTTATTAAGATCTTTGACAGTGGTTAGTAATTCTTCTTTACCTTTAGCTTCTAAGACGGCTTCTAACTCCTCATTGGCATCAAAATGGTCTTCAATGGGCCGCTTAGACCGTCCGGTCACAATTAAGATATCCTCGATACCTGATTGAAGGGCTTCTTCCACAATAAACTGAATAGTCGGTTTATTAATGATAGGAAGCATTTCTTTAGGCATGGCCTTTGTTGCAGGAAGAAACCTAGTTCCAAGCCCTGCTGCGGGGATGACGGCTTTTCTAACTTTCATAGACAATCTCCTTTGTTTGTAATCCATTTTATCATACGGCTTTTATCTGATATTCTCAAGCCATGTCAATTCTTAAATAGCGTCAAAGTTTTTAAAGTGATTAGTGATAAGTTAGTATTTTTTGTGAATTTCTAGAAATCGCCTCGTAAATAACTTATAATAACTATGCTATTATAGAAAGGAAGATGGAACAATGTCCAAAAAACTAATTAAATATATTACTGTCTTTGCTTTATTCATGACATCATTATTCACAACTACTGTGACTACCCATGCTATGGATATTAATAAGCCATTCTCAGTCTTACTTTTAGGGATTGATACGGGCGATTTAGGTCGAACAGAAGTTGGGCGTTCAGATGTTATGATGGTTGCTACGATAAATCCTAAGGAAGAAAATATTGTCATTACCTCTATTCCTCGTGACTCCTATGTTGATATTCCTGATAGAGGAATGGATAAAATTAATCACGCTTATGCCTTTGGGGGACCGGAATTGTCAGTTGAAACAGTCGAAAACTGGTTAGATATTGAAATTCCATACTATATTACCGTTGATATGAAAGGCTTAGCAGATGTAGTTGATTCTGTAGGAGGAATTGATGTTGTTCCACCAACTTCTTTTGAAATCAGCGGTTATAGTTTTACTGAAGGTCAAGAACTACATTTAGATGGTGAGATGGCGCTTGCTTACGTTAGAGAACGCTACAATTCTGGTGGCGACTATGCTCGTCAAAAGCGTCAACGTCAAGTGGTAGTTGGTATTGCCCAATCTGCTTTAAATAAAAGCAGAGGTATTAAAGAAGTAATAGATATGACGACGGCTATTAACAAATATGTGGGGATGAATCTCAATATGTTTGATTTGGGTAAGCTAGTAATTTCACACTTAGATATGCGTCCAACGCTAACCTTTAATCAATTTGAGGGTGAAGGCTTTATGTTAGACGGCATCTATTATGATCAAATTACTGAAGAGTCCTTTAATAAGAATCAACAAATTATTAAGGACGAGTTAGACGGTAAGCTTACCAATAATTCAGAAAATGAAGAAAGCTTTAAATTAGAAAAAGAATCGGATAAATAAATGAAAACAGACAGCTAGGCATAGCATCATTGCCCCTAGCTGTCTGTTTTTTATTGTTTTAAAAGCGTTTTCTCTATATAATAAGAATAATTTTAAAAATAAATTTGATGAGTGGGTGACAATAAAATGAAGAACTTTAAAGGCTTTTTAACAGCTGGCCATTTAAAGTGGTTGGCTTTAATTTTTATGATCATTGACCATACAGCTGTTGTTCTGATCGAAATGGGCATCTTTAGACATCAGAGTGATTACAGCTATGAATTCTTAAGCCAGATGGTAAGCGTTTATGAAATTATGCGAAATATTGGGCGCTTAGCTTTTCCAATCTATCTTTATCTATTATTAGAAGGTTATCATCATACTAAAAATTTGAAGCGTTATTTTATGCGTTTGGGGTTTTTAGCAGTGATATCGGAAATACCTTTTGATTTAGCCTTTGCTGATCAAGTCTTTTATTGGAGCCATCAAAATGTTTTCATAGAATTATTGATTGCCTTAATGCTTTTTGTAAGTCTGGATTATTTTAAAGATCGTTGGTTGATGCGTTTAGTGAGTGTCGGCTTATGCTTTGGCTTAGCATATTTAACTATGGCAGATTATGACTTATTTGGTATATTAGCTGCTTTAATTTTTTATTTTGCTTATGGTAAACGATTAAGAGAGGCGCTAGCCGTTCTGCCAGCCTTTGCTTTTGAGTATTTCATGCCCACTGTCTTTCTAAGCAGTCTATTTATTCTTTTTTATAATGGTAAGCGTGGTAGGGTCCAACAAGCTTTTCACTATTGGGCCTATCCGGGACATATTTTATTGCTTTATCTAATTAAATTAATGCTTTTTAAATCCAATTAAAAATCGGTTTTTGGCTATCGGTTTTTAGCTTAGGAAGGGCAGGAGTATTTGACTAAGAAGAATTCCTAGGGTATACCCAATAGTCAGAGAAATGATGACCATTATTGCATCAATGCCCTTGATTATACCAGCAAGATTGTTCCCTTTAAGAATATCGCGCATGGCATTGGTCGTTGAAGTTACTGGATAATTTGGCATGATCATAGCTCCTAAAATAATGCCTGGATGAATGGTTGAAGGGAAACTAGCATCAATCCATTTTACGGCTAAAGATCCTAGAGCGATGGATAAGATATTAAAGAAAAAGTCAGTGAGAAAAGTTGTTTTGCGCCAATATTCTAAAGCTAGTATGAGACAAGCAATTAGAAAAGCGACCAACATATCGATATTAGTTCCGCCAAAGAGAATGACAAAGAGGACCATCAGGATTAGGTTAATGTATTTAATTAAAAAGCCATACTTATCATCCTTGATATTTTTCATAGCTTCATAGGCTTGATCAACAGATATTGCGCCAGAAACATAGGATCTAGAAATATCATTTACTTTAGCGATGTGTTGGATATTGTTTTGTCGCTGATTTATGCGGACAATACCAGAAAAACTATATTCTGCCAAGTCTGTATCTGTTAGCGATAAAAAAAGACCGGTGGTGTTGGAATAGCTAGAAGGGGAGTCAAGGCCAGTTGTTTGAAGGATTCTCAAAGTCGTGTCTTCAACACGGTGTTCCTCGGCATTGGATTCTAAAAGAATCTTCCCAGCTAAACGTGCTAATTTAAAAACTTTCTTATAGAAAATACGCATTCAACCACCCTCCTTCTTTTTTATATTTTAGAACCTATTGCTTTAAAAGGCAAGGAGAGTCAATCAATTGGTCGAGTACTATGAGTAAAGTATAATAATTGTTAAATAATTAATTACGAAAGGACGAACCTATGGCTTATCAAGCGAAAACCAAACAAACTCAAGCTAGCGTTAAAGCATTTATTCAAAGCATCGAAAAAAGAAAAGTGTCATGATACAATAATCATAAAGGGGTGATTTAATGGATCAATCAAGTTTACTGATCAATGATTCCACAATTGAGCATTTAATTACCATGGAAGATACCGTTGAAATTATTGACAATGTTTTTAAAGAATTTGCGGCTGGTCAAGTGGTTAATCCAGGTAAGGTAACTTTGGATATGGGGGAAACGGGAGGCTGGCCTTTTCATGAAGCCTTTCTTAACGCCATGCCAGCTTATTTAGGTTCTCTAAAAGTAGCAGGTCAAAAATTTGTGGGAGGTTTTGCAGGAGAACGAGCTAAAGCGGGTTTACCCTTTATTAATGCGATGATCATGCTAGTCGATGCTAGAATGGGTAATTTTATTTCAGTATTAGATGGGACACGGATTTCGAATATGCGAACCGGAGCGCAAGCAGCTGTAGCTTTAAAATATATGCTTAATAAGCCTAAGGTTAAAATGGGTATCTTCGGCGCTGGTCAACAAGCTAGACAGGTTACTCATGCCATTTCAACTGTTTTTGAGATAGTAGAATTAAGGGTTTGGAATATCCACCACGATACAGCCGAAGAGTTTAAAGAGGATATGCAAAAATATGTCCAAGGCGCCATTAAAATCTGTGAAGACGGTCAAGAGGCTTGTCAAGTAGACGCGGTCTTTACCCTAACTCCTTCTAAGGTTGCTTTAATAAAAGAAGAGTGGGTACAAAAAGGAACTATCGTTTTCCCAATGGGATCCTACCAAGAAATTGAATACGAATTGATCCACCAAGCAGATGCTATTGTGGTCGACCACGTCAGTCAAGCTCTTAATCGTGGAATCTTAAAACCTCTCTATCAGTCAGGTCAAATTTTAGAAGAAGATATCACAGCTACTTTGGCTGAACTTTCTGAGAGTCCGAGTGAAAAGATTGATCCAAAAAATCAGCGCATCATCTGTATTCCAATTGGAATCGGTGCCACGGATGTAGCTGTCGCTCACGAAGTCTATCAAAGGGCCTTAGCACAAGGATTGGGAACTTCCTTTGATTTTACCGCTTAATTATTTATTGACCAACATCCTAGAGCTTCTTTTAAGAGCGAGCAATACTTATATTTCTCCTATATTAAAAGTAGGTTAAATTGAGTCGTTTAAGATTACAAACGCTTACATTTTGTTTATAATGGTTTTAAGTGACTTTCAGTTAAAAAATAGGTTTAGAAAAGAGGGTTTCGATGAAAATCGTGGATGATTCGAGAAGGTTGGTTGCAGTAGATGAACAAGAAAATACACTGGCACAGATGGTTTATGAATTAACCGAAGGCGATAAAATCTGGGTCACTCATACTTTTACTCACCCTACCAACCAGGGTAGGGGGCTAGCTGGCGAGTTGTTCAATGCAATGGTCGATAAAGCCCGGAGGGAAGGAAGAAAGATTACTTCCACTTGCACCTATGTGACCCACAAGCTAGCTAAGGATCCTGAAAAATATCAGGATGTGACGGCAGACTCTTAAGGATTTAAGCCAATAAATTAAGACCTCCCATTGATTCGTTAATCAATGGGAGGTCGTCTTTGTATTAAGCTTATAGATGGAAGGCTGAAGCAATTTCTCCTTCTATCTCCGCGTTCAAAATCGCTGATAATTTAAGTCGTGCTTTTACGCCAGAAAGTCCTTGCGCAAATATGATCCCCATTTGTTTCAATTGTTTACCACCGCCTACATAGTCATAGACATCTTCAGTGACTCCGTTAAAGGCTCGAGAAACCATCACAATAGGAATGTTTTTTTCTAACAGTTGTTGAATGGGTGGAAGTGTCTCGGGTGGAATATTACCAGCGCCTAATCCTTCAATAACTAAGCCATCAAAATTATTATCTAGGACTGTTTGAAAGAGTTCGGGCCCCATGCTGGCGTAAGTTTTAATTAAGACAACTTTTTTACTAATTGAATTAACTTTATAATATTCACGGTGCAGTGATTCTTGGAAATAAATGACCTGGTTTTTAGAAATTAATCCAATCGGTCCAAAGGTAGGTGTCTGGAAGGTTGCAACATTAGTGGTATGGGTTTTGGTCACATAAGTAGCGGTATGGATTTCTTCATTCATCACCACTAATACCCCTTTGCCGCGGGACTTCTCATCACGGGCTACAAAGATGGAAGAGCGGAGATTGGCTAAACCGTCAGATCCAATTTCGTTACTTGAGCGCATGGCTCCCGTTAAAACGACTGGAATGGGGATATCAAGGGTTAGTTCTAAGAAATAGGCTGTCTCTTCCAGAGTATCTGTTCCGTGGGTGACAACAATGCCATCATATTGATCCGATATCGATTGAATATAATTGCTAAGATTGAGCATCAATTCTTCGTTCATATGCGGTGAAGGAATATTCATTAAATCTTCCACAGTGATATCAGCGAATTGGTTAAAGAAAGAAGATTGGGTAATAATTGGGTTTTCAGATGAGGGAGATACCTTACCACTGGTTTGGTCTTCAGACATGGCAATCGTGCCACCGGTATTAATTAATAATAATTTCTTCATGCTTTCACTCCTCATGGTTGTTCTTAGAAAAGTATAACGTTTTCAAATTCAGTAAACAATCCCTACCGCTTTGATTTTAATAAGAGTTTGGTTAAAGTTATGAAAAGGCGTTTCCCCTGTCTAAATCCAGATGAACCAGATGTAATAGGGAAAACTTCTTTGGGCTTTTTAAAAAATTAGGGTGTTAAGGATGATAATATAGGGCGGATTTTATAATGAACTTGACACTCATTCGTCTAAGTAAAAAACGACACTGAATTCATTTTCTATTGAAGTGACCAATCATCAATAAAGGAGAATTCAAATGTCGCATGATTATCGGAATACACCCACGCAAAAAGAAAAGAATAAACGGACTTTTACTTATTGACTATAGGCTACAGGCCGCATAGTTACAATAAATATTGTGGCTCGTGTTTAGGGGTTCACATCAAAAATGAGTGGATTTTATGCTTATTAAGTGATTTTTAGATGTGTCTTATTGTTGACATTTTCATAAATATACCTATACTAAATTAAGTCGAATTAGACTAAACTAAAAAAAAATTATCAATAGTCTAATATCATTTTAATCACTTTAAAATAAAATTAAAAGAGGCCATCGGAGTTTAAGGATAAAAAATGGAGGGGATATCAGAAAAAGAAAAAGAACTAAATAGATGGAAAAGGTTCGTTAAAACTTTTCAATAATGAGTAATCTTTTAAAAAATAGATATTTTGCTGAAAATCTTTGGGTATCATTTTTATTAAATTAAATAGGAGGAAACATTATGAAAAATGCCATCGTCGAAGTTGAGGATTTAACCATGGCCTATCAAGAACAACCTGTTCTTTGGGATATTGACGTTAAAATTATGAAAGGATCAAGAACAGCTATTATTGGACCTAATGGTGCTGGTAAGTCTACTCTAATTAAAGGGATTCTAGAATTAGAAAAGCCCCTTTCAGGAAGAGTATCTATACTGGGAACACATTTTGATGCCATAAAAAATAAAGTCGCCTATATTCCCCAAGCCAGTGAAGTCAACTGGGATTTTCCAACCACTGTAGAAGATGTAGTCTTAATGGGGAGATATGTTCATTTAGGATGGATTAAACGGCCACGTAAAATTGATTATGAAAAGGCTCATCAAGCCTTAAAAGAAATTGGTATTTATGAGTATAAAGACCGCCAAATTTCCCAATTGTCAGGTGGTCAAAGACAGCGTGTGTTTATTGCACGAGCCATTGCTCAAGAAGCAGAGATCTACTTTATGGATGAACCCTTAGCAGGAGTGGACAAGCGGACCGAAAGAATTTTTATCGACTTTGTCAAGCGAATCCAGCAAAAGGGGCACACGTCGATTGTTGTTCATCATGATTTGAACACTATTAAACAATATTTTGACCATGTTATTATTTTAAATAAACGTCTAATTGCGGCGGGACCAACTGAAGAAGTCTTTGTTCATGAACATTTAGTTAAAGCGAATATGACTTGGGGAGGCGAAATTTAAAGTGGATATTTTAACTAGTTATTCCTTTATTTTAATTGCACTTTCTACTTTTCTTTTAGCCTCTGCTTCAGGAGCAGTGGGAGCTGTGAGTGTATTTAAAAGTCAATCACTGATTGGCGATGCAATTGGGCATGCTACTTATCCTGGGATTGTTTTAGCCTTCATGTTGACGCTCTCCAAAGATACCATGACCATGATGATCGGAGCCGTTATTAGTGGGGGAGTGGCTTACGGTTTAATTCAAATCATTGACCAACATTCCAAACTTAATTTAGATGCAATTCTAGCCATCATTTTATCATCTTTCTTTGGTTTTGGTATGGTATTAAAGAGTAATATTTCTGGCAATCCGCGTTTTAAAGGAGCTTCTCAAGCAGGGTTAAAAAATTACCTTTTCGGTCAAGCTTCTTATATTATGGAAAATGATTTAAAAATCATTTTAATTGTGGCCCTTATCTCTATTTTTATATTAATTCTCTTTAAAAAAGAAATTAAGTTGTTTGTCTTTGATGAAGTTTATGCGAAAACAGTGGGTATTAAACCTGTTATTCTTTACAGTATTATTCTGGTCATGACGATGAGTTTAATTGCTGTAGGCTTAAAACTTGTCGGAACCATTCTAATTGCTTCAATTTTGATTGTACCTTCCATTGCAGCGATGCAATGGACCCATCGTTTTGAGCGCGTTTTAATTCTTTCGGGGATCTTTGGTGGTATATCTGCCGTGATTGGAACTTATGTCTCTACCAAATATAACGGTATGAGTACGGGTCCAACTATTATTTTGACCTTATCAATTATCGCATTACTTTCGATGCTTTTTGGTAAAAAGGGAATTGTTCAAAAAACACTCATGCCAAAAAAAGGAGGAGAATTCAATGATTGAGAATATCTTACTATTATTTGATATTACCTATGAATCACTGATCATTCTGGTATTGACAGCTATCGCTTGTGCAATCATTGGCTGTTTCCTTTTATTGAGAAATCTTTCGATGTTAGGAGATGCCATTTCTCATACCGTATTATTAGGAATCGTATTAGCTTATTTTATCGCTCATGACTTAACATCCCCCTTATTAATAATTGGCGCCGCTTTGATAGGCGTTTTTACTGTCTGGGGCGTCGAGAGTTTATCCAATACCGGCTTAATAAAAAATGATGATGCGGTTGGTGTTGTCTATCCGCTCTTTTTCGCCTTATCCGTTATTTTAATTACTAAATATGGGAGGAACGTCCATCTTGATACGGATGCTGTGTTAATGGGGGATGTGGGAATGGCTTCCTTAACTCGTTTGGATGTCTTTGGTATTTCGATTGCTAAATCAGCTGTTCAAATGAGTGTTATGTTACTCATAAATATTTTGTTTATTATACTCTTCTATAAGGAATTGAAAATCACAACCTTTGATGCCCAATTTGCCCAAGTGGCTGGGTTTACCCAGATTATGCTCTTTTATGGTTTGATGTTGTTAACTTCAATCACAACGGTTGTCGCTTTTGATGCGGTGGGGGCCATTCTTGTTATTTCCTTCTTAATCGCACCAGCTGCTTCAGCCTATCTCATTGTAAAAAAATTAAATCATATGCTTTTGATAGCCAGTCTTTATGCAATTTTTAACTCCGTTTTGGGTTATTTTATCGGCTTAGGCTTAAATGTTTCACTCTCTGGTATGACAGCCACCATTGCAGGAATCACGTTTGGATTGACTTTCTTGTTTAATAAAAATGGATTCATTACTCAAATGGTCCGTAAGATTCAACAAAAAAGGACCTTAAAAGAAGAATTATTTATTATGCATCTGGCAAATCATAGGAATACAGTCAATGAATTGAGTGAAGTTGGCTTCCATTCAATAAAAGAGCATTTACAATGGCCCCAAGAGCAAATTGAAAAAGTAGCAAACCGTTTAATAAAAAATGACGAAGTTTTTCATGATAATTTGAATGCTACTTATCAACTAACTTCAAAAGGTCAAGTAAGAGTAAAATCTCTTAAAGAAAGGTATAATCTTTAATTCAGTCCTCTAACGCCAATCTGTTTGCGCATAAGAATCCATGTCCATTACTAGGACGTGGGTTCTTTTAATATTGAAGATATAAATGAATAAAATAAGGAATCTTTGGTAAAAGTTTACAAAGTTAATTATCCTTTATCAAAAAAATAAGGAAAAATCTTTAATTAGTTTAGATTCGTCTAAAATTCTGTTGACATGTAATGATTACTATTATATACTTACCTTACAAAAATAATTAGGGTAACCTAAAAAGGAGATATAGTATGAAAAAGTTTATTAAGTTTCTGTTCGCAATGGCATTGTTTATGGGGTCATCCGTTAGTTTAGCTTCGAGTGTTGCAGCTGAAGAAAAACCAATGGTTACTGTAACCACCTCATTTTTAGGAGATATGGTAAAGAACTTAGCCGGAGATCTGGTAACCATTGAAATGATTATTCCAGCAGGGGAGGATCCGCATTTGTATGAGCCAAGACCTCAAGATTTGCAAAAATTAAAAGAAGCTGATCTTGTTTTATACCATGGTTTGCATTTTGAAGGAAAAATGATTGAACAATTAGAACCAATTGGTGTGGCAGTTTCAGAAAATTTTGATTCGAATGAGGTCGGAGTAATGGACGATGATGGGGGAATGGCTGTCGATCCTCATTTCTGGTTTGATTTGAATCTCTATCAACAAGCTACTCAAAGAGCTTCTGAAGCCCTAATCGAGTTAATACCAGACAATGAAGCTGAAATTATGGAGCATACCGATAAGTATATTACTCAATTGAAAGAATTAGATAAAGAATTAGAGGAAAAAATTGCTTCAATTCCAGAAGAAAGTCGCTTCTTAATTACCCCACATGATGCTTTCAATTATTTCTCAAGAGCTTATAATATTCCAGTACGTGCTCCTCAAGGGGTAACAACCGATTCTGAGGTTTCTAATAAAGATATTGATGATACTGTTGATTTTATTGTTGAAAATAAAATTAAAGCAATCTTTGCTGAATCAACAACCGATCCAGCACGGATGGAAAAATTAAAAGAAGCTTGTGCCTCTAAAGGTTTTGAAGTGAAAGTTGTTAGTGGAGAAGGTCAAGAACTTTTCTCTGATTCATTAGCACCTGAAGGTCAAGAGGGAGATACATTTATTGATATGTGTCGTCATAATGTTGATTTAATTGTAAACAATTTAAAATAATAACTTAAATGCGATTCGACCTAAAATATACCGAGGAATTCTCGGTATATTTTTTTTGTATGGTTAACTCAAAGTCTTATTTCAGTAAAGCCTTGAGAGATAAACTTATGGGCTTTATGAACATATAAATAGATTTATAGATCAAGCTTAATACATAGCGTAAAATTTTTTGTGTAAGCTCCGAGACTCCCTAGAAAAAGAGACCTCACTTATGTAAGATTGTAATAACCACAAAACAATCATACACAGGAGGTCCCTTATGGAAGACTTTAACACAAAATAATTCACAGCACTAGCCCAAGGTGAATCTGTTCATGAACTGTTTCGTCAGGCTTTAGAAGAAGCGATTAATCTACTGCTTGAAAGTGAAAGAATCGTCTTTCTTGATGATGAGAAATGAGAAGTCAAAGGCTACCATGCAGGCAATTCTAGAAATGGCTATTATTCGAGAACTTTAATAACAGAATATGGCAGGTTGAATCTTAAAGTTCCCCGTGATCGTTTAGGTGAATGAGACGTTAAAACACTCCAATGTCTTCAAGAAGTGCTCTCTCATCTAGAGGAGATGATTGTTTGGATGGTTCAAAAGGGTGTGACGACATGTGACGATTCAAAGCTCATCGAAAAGATGTAGGGTCCACATTATTCACCAACGACCCTCTCCAACCTTTCAAAAACATTTGGAGAAGAATTAGCCGCTTACCGACAACGTCCGATTAAACAAGACGATGTTTGTCTATACTGCGATGCCACCTTTGTATCTGTAAGACGCGGTAGTGTGTCTAAAGAAGCTGTCCATACAATTATTGGAATGGATGCTCAAAGCTATGAGGAAATACTCGATTTTCAAGTCTATCCTACAGAGTCAGCTCTTCATTACCGTGAAATGCTTCAAGACTTAAAACAAAGAGGGCTAGAAAATGTTTTACTTTTTGTCTCAGACGAATTAACCGGGTTAGCGGAGGCCCTGACTAATGAGTTTCCGAGGACCCTTCATCCATCTTGTTGGACACACTTACTGAGACATGTCTTCATGAAAGTCCGTTTGAAGGACCGTCAAGAAGTGTTAGCGTCACTAAAAAAGTTCCTAAAGCCAGTAGTATCGTAGAAGCCACTCGACTACTCAATGAATTCATCCAGACCTGGGGAGCGACTTATCCAAAGTTGGC